>NZ_JBHUDX010000040.1:0-25826 GCF_042678285.1 Streptomyces caeni | reverse complement strand
CGCCGCCGCCCGGCGCGCCCTCGGCATCGAAGCGCGGCAGGTGCTGGGTGGCCCCGGCGTCGCCCGCGTCGCTGCGGAAGAGGTTGTCGAACTCGGCCGGTGTCTGCCGGTCACCGCCGGGCGCGCCCGGCCCCGCCCCGTAGGGCGCCGGGCCCGGCACGGGCGGCAGGTACTGGGTGGCCTGCGCGTCCGGGTCCGCCGCGGCCGGCGGGCCCCCGGCCCCGGGCCGCCCGAGGAACCGCGTCGCATCGTCCGCGGGCGTCTCCGGCGGCAGCGCCCCCGGTCCCACCGGGGGTATGTACTGGGTCGCGCCCTCGTCGGCCGCGGCGGGGACCGGCGGAATGTACTGCGTCGCCCCTTCGTCGGGCGCGGTGGCCACCGGGGGGATGTACTGCGTGGCGCCCTCGTCGACGGCGGGCGGCAGGGGCGCGGCGTGCGGCAGGGGGTGTGCGCCCTGCCGCGGGTCCGGTGCGCCCTGGGGCGCGGACGGTCCGGCCGCACCGTACGCCGACGGCTGCGCGCCCTCGGCCGGCAGCGGCCCGGCACTCCAGGACGGCTGGGCGCCCTGCGCGCCCCAGTCCGGCACGGGCGCCTGGCCGGGCTGCTCTGGCGCGCCCCAGGGCTGTGCGGGGTCGGCCCCCCACTGCTGGGCGGGCGGCGCCTCGTTCTGCCCGGGGCCCCACGGCTGGCCCCATGCCTGGCCGCCCGCCGGGGCGGCCTGGCCGCCGGGAGCGCCCGCCGGGGCCGCACCGCGGCCGCCCGCCGGGGCCGTCACCCCCGGCAGCAGGGGCTCTCCGCCGTCGGAGGGCAGCACGATGCCTTCGCGCGCGGGCCGCGCCGAGGGCTCCTCGCCCTGTCCGCTCTGCGTCACCGGGACTCCTACGTATGGGGGACCTTCGGAATCGTCGGCTCACGCTACCGGGTCTCCCGAGCCGTGTGCCACGCAGCACCGGGCCCGGCCTCCCGTCCCCGTGACGCGGATTACAGGGATGGGAGCGGCCGCGCGGACACGAACCACTCGGAGGAGAGACGGAGAAGAGGCGGAGGAGAGGGGCTGCGAGGGCCCCGCTTCACCCGCTCACGCCGCCGCCTGCAACTCCAGCCGCGCCCCGAACTCCCGTACCACCGCCTCGTCCCGGTACGGCTCCAGTCGCTGCTGGAAGTCCTCCAGGTACTCGGCACCGCGGCCCGACCTCAGCGTGCCGAGCAGGTCCACCGCCTTCAGGCCCGTGTGGCAGGCCTGCTCCACCTCGCGCTGCTGCACCTGCGCGGTGGCGAGCAGCACCAGGCCGATCGCCCGGCGCCGGGCCCGGGACTCGGGATGCCCCGCCAGGGACTCCTCCGCGCACCGCGCCGCCGCCTCGGCCTGCCCCAGGTCCCGGTGGCAGTGCGCCAGTTCGTCCGCCAGATACGCCTCGTCGAAGTGGGCGATCCACGCCGGGTCGTCCCCGGACGCCGCATCGGCCGCCTCAAGGGCCGTGACCGCGCGGCCCGACGCGATCTGCGCGGCGCGCGCGTCGCCCATCAGCGCGTGCCCCCGCGCCTCGGCGGCATGGAACATGGCCTCCGCCCGGGGCGTCACCCGCCCCCGCGCGCCCTCCTGCGCCGCGCGCGCCAACTGCGCGATCTCACGCGGGCTTCCGAGCTGCGCCGCGAGATGGCTCATGGAGGCGGCGAGCACATAGCCGCCGTACCCGCGGTCACCGGCCGCCTGTGCGAGCCGCAGCGCCTGGATGTAGTACCGCTGGGCGAGTCCCGGCTGCCCGGTGTCGATGGCCATGTACCCGGCGAGTTCCGTCAACCGGGCGACGGCGGCGAAGAGTTCGCGCCCCACGGCGTCCCGGTACGAGCCCGCGAGCAGTCCCGAGACGACGCTGTTGAGGTAGTGCACGACGACCGGGCGCACATGCCCGCTGCCGTACTGGTGGTCGAGGTCGACCAGCGCCTGGGTCATCGCGCGCACCGCCGCCACGTCCGACGTTCCCACCCGCGGCCCGGCCGAACGCGCGACCTGCGCGTCGGGAGCGGAGATCAGCCAGTCACGGCTCGGTTCGACGAGGGCCGACGCGGCGGCCGAGGAGCCGGACAGGAAGTCGCGGCGGCCGACGTCGCTGCGCCACAGCTCGCAGACCTGCTCGATGGCGCCGAGCACCGTCGGCGAGAACTGCAGGCCCACGCCCGACGCGAGGTTCTTGCCGTTGGCCATGCCGATCTCGTCGATCGTGACGGCGCGCCCCAGCTTGCGGCCGAGTGCCTCGGCGATGACCGCCGGAGCCCGGCCCCGGGGCTGCTGCCCGCGCAGCCACCGGGCCACCGACGTCTTGTCGTAGCGGAGATCGAGACCGTGTTCCGCGCCGCACATGTTGACGCGGCGGGCGAGTCCCGCGTTGGAACAGCCCGCTTCCTGGATGAGTGCCTGCAGCCTCTCGTTCGGCTGCCGCGCGATGAGTGGCCTTGCGGCCATGGCGTACCCCCTGCTGTCTCACGGCTCGCCTCCGGGGCGCCCCTTCGGCTCACTCGCCTGTGGCTGCGGTGCCTGCCCACGCACCGAGTTGACGTGTCCTCAAGCGGCCGGCCCACCGGAGCACCGTCCCGTGCACCGAAAAGATCCGGCCTTGAAGATCAATGCCCAGCGGACATGCCTCTGATGCGGGACATGCGAGGATTGCCGGGGTAAAGGCCGATCCCGTACCCCACACGTGGTTACCCACCCCCCGCCGCCGATCCTCGTGCGCGCCCCCGCCCGTGCATCCATGCGCCCCGCCCGCCAGAACGGTGCCCCTCCCCGCGCATGTGGGATAAAAGGGACATGCCCAAAAAGCATTCCCGGCCCCGGAGATGGCACCCCGTCGGGCGGCCGTAACCCGCGGTGACGGCTAGAGTTGAGTTCATCGTGGAAGAGACCATCGCGGGCCCTGAAGCTGCCCACATCCCGAAGCAGCGCGGCGATTCGCTGCTGGAAGCCGCCGTACGGTACATCGAGGAACGTCACTGGGACGTGTTCCCCGGGACCTGGCTGGAGGCCGCCGGAGGGGAGCACCACTGCTCCTGCGGCCGGTCCGAGTGCCCCGTACCCGGCGCGCACCCGGTGGCCGACGACTGGGTGACACAGGCGACGGGCAGCGCGACCGTCGCGCGCGGCCTGTGGTCGAAGCAGCCGACCGCGTCGATCCTGCTGCCCACCGGGCGCACCTTCGACGCGATCGAGGTGAGGGAGACCGCCGGCTTCCTCGCCCTCGCCCGCATGGAGCGCATGGAGCTGACGCCCGGTCCCGTGACGCTGACGCCGGACCGGCGCATGCAGTTCTTCGTGCTCCCCGGCGCCTCCGCGAAGGTCCCCGACCTGGTGCGCAAGCTGGGCTGGTCCCTCTCCACCCTCGACCTGGCCGCCTTCGGCGAGGGTGCGTACATCGCCGCGCCGCCCACGCGGTACGGCTCCCGGGGCGCGGTGCAGTGGGTCTGCCGGCCGACGGCCGCGAACCGGTGGCTGCCGGACGCGGAGGAGCTGATCTCCCCCCTGGCGTACGCCTGCGGGCGGGACCGGTAGCTCCCCTCAGTCCCTCCGTGCGCCGGGGTGCGCTGGTGGGGGGTGGGACTCCGTGCGGGGTGCTCCTGCCCGTAGGGTGCTCGTATGACCGAGGGAGCTGGGGCGAGCGTGGCCGCCGTACGGGTGCAGGGGCTCTGGAAGCGGTTCGGGGAGCAGGTCGCGGTCGCCGGGATCGACCTGGAGCTGCCCGCGGGCCGGTTCATCGGGCTCGTCGGGCCGAACGGGGCCGGGAAGACCACCACCCTGTCGATGGTCACCGGGCTGCTCAGGCCCGACGCGGGCACCGTCGAGGTCGTCGGCAACGACGTGTGGCGGGACCCCGTCGCGGTGAAGGCCCGCATCGGCGTCCTGCCCGAGGGGCTCCGGCTCTTCGAGCGCCTGTCCGGACGCGAACTCCTCGGATACACCGGCCGACTGCGGGGACTGCCCGGCGCCGAGGTCGACAAGCGGGCCGCCCAGCTCCTCGACGTCCTCGACCTGGCCGGGGCCCGGCACAAGCTCGTCGTCGACTACTCGACCGGCATGCGCAAGAAGATCGGGCTGGCCGCCGCCCTCCTCCACAACCCCGACGTCCTCTTCCTCGACGAGCCGTTCGAGGGCGTCGACCCGGTCTCCGCGCAGACCATCCGCGGCGTCCTGGAGCGCTACACCTCCTCCGGCGCCACCGTCGTCTTCTCCTCCCACGTCATGGAACTCGTCGAGTCGCTGTGCGACTGGGTGGCCGTCATGGCGGCGGGCCGCATCCGCGCCCACGGCCCGCTCGCCGACGTGCGCGGCAGCGCGCCCACCCTGCAGGAGGCGTTCCTGGAACTGGTCGGCGCGCACGGCCGCATCGCGGGCGCCGACCTCGACTGGCTCGGCGGCGGCACCCGATGAGCACACCGGGGATCACCCCCACCGTCGTACGGCTCAAGCTGTCCCTGCTGCTGGGCGGGCTGCGGCGGTCCGCGGGGCGGCGGGCCGCGTACCTCACGTCCGCCGTCGTCGTGCTCCTGATCGCGGCTCTCCAGCTGATCGGCCTGATCGCCCTGCGCGGCACCGCGCACGCCGCCACGATCGCGGTGCTGCTGACCGCGGTCCTCGCGCTCGGCTGGGCGGTGATGCCGCTGTTCTTCCCCAGCGGCGACGAAACGCTCGACCCGAGCCGTCTGGTGATGCTGCCGCTGCGCCCCCGGCCCCTGGTACGGGCCCTGCTGGTGGCGTCCCTGATCGGCATCGGGCCCCTGTTCACGCTCTGCCTGTTCACCGGATCGGCGATCTCCGTGGCGCACGGGGCGGCCGCGTACGCCACCGCCGCCGTCGCCGTCGTCCTCGGGCTGCTGGTCTGCGTGGCGCTCGCGCGGGCCGTCGCCGCCGCCAACAGCCGGCTGCTGACCAGCCGCAAGGGCCGCGACCTGGCCGTCCTGAGCGGACTCGTCATCGCGGTCGGCGCGCAGCTCGTCAACTTCGGCGCGCAGCAGCTGGGTGCGGCCGGGCTGTCGCGGCTGGACCCGGCGGCGGACGTGCTGCGCTGGCTGCCGCCCGCCTCCGCGATCGGCGCGGTCGACTCCGTGAGCAGGGGCTCCTACGGCACCGCGGCCGCCCAACTCGCGCTGAGCGCCGCGGCGGCGACCGGTCTGCTGACCCTGTGGTCGCGCAGCCTGACGCGGCTGATGACCTCACCGGACGAGTCCACCCTCCAGGCCGCCGAGCCGGGCCCGAGGGAGCGCACCTCGACGGGCCTGTCCCGGCTGCTGCCCCCGGGCCGCACCGGCACCGCGGCGGAACGCAGCCTGCGCTACGTGTGGCGCGACCCCAAGACCAAGGCGGCGTGGGTGACCTCGCTCGCGATCGGGCTGATCGTGCCGGTCTTCAACGCGCTGCAGGGCACCGGCTCGGTCTACTTCGCCTGCTTCGCGGCGGGCATGCTCGGGATCCAGATGTACAACCAGTTCGGGCAGGACACCTCCGCGTTCTGGATGATCGCGACGACGATCGCCTCCCCCCGGGACGCCTACGCCGAACTGCGCGGCCGCGCACTGGCCCTGCTGCTGATCACGCTGCCGTACGCCACGCTCGTCACCGTGGTGACGACCGCGCTGCTCGGCGCCTGGCCCAGGCTGCCCGAGGCACTCGGGCTCTCCTTCGCCCTGCTCGGCGCGATGCTCGCCACCGGCGCCTGGTCCTCGGCCCGCTTCCCGTACTCCATCCCGCAGGAGGGCTACAAGAACGTGGTCCCCGGCCAGGCCGGGCTCGCCTGGATCTCCATCGTCGGCGGCATGGTCGCGGCGGCCCTGCTGTCCTCGCCCGTGATCGCGGGGACGATCTGGCTCAACGTCGCCCCGGGGGGCCGCGACTGGGCCTGGCTGCTGCTGCCCGCGGGCGCCGGGTACGGGACGCTGCTCACCCTGCTCGGTCTGCGCCTCGCGGCCCCGCAGACCGCGCGGCGCCTGCCGGAGATCCTCGCGGCGGTCAGCAAGGGATGAGCAAACCGGCGGGGCGGACATCGCAAGACGCAACGATTTCGCCGCAATCTTCGAGGAAGCAGCTGTGGGCTGCGTCACGTTCGAGTTGAATAAGGGCGAGCGAGCGGACGAACGCTCCGTACGTGCGGACGCAGCAGCCTGCAGGGGGTTCGGGTGAGTGCTTCCCGGCGTAGTGGGACAACGGACGAGCTCGGGCCGGACGAGCCCGAGCGGGATGGTGCCGATCTCCTCGCCGCGCTCCTCGACGGGATGGACGCGGCCCTGTGCGCCTTCGACGCCGGCGGGATCGTCACCCACTGGAACCGGGAGGCCGAACGGATCCTGGGATGGACCGCCGCCGAGGCCGTGGGACGGCGCGGGTTCGCGGGGTGGGCCGTGCGCACCGCCGACGCCGCCGAGGTCGAGGCGCGGCTGATGTCCGCGATGACGGCCCCCGGTCGCCAGGTGCACGAGTTCGCGCTGCTCACGAAGGACGGCGGGCGGGTGCTCGTACGGACCCAGTCCGCGGCGGTGCGGGGGCCCGATGGAAAGCCGGCCGGGGTGTACTGCGCCTTCAGCGAGGTCCACGCGCAGATCGACCTGGAGCGGTCCATCGCCCTGAGCGAGGCGCTGTTCGAGGACGCGAGCTGGGGTGTCGTCCTCGTCGACGCGGATCTGCGGCCCGCCGTCGTCAACGCGTACGCGGCCCGGGCGCTCGGCACCGGACGCACCGCCGTGCTCGGACGGCCGCTGGGAGACCTGCTCGCCCAGGGCGTCGAGGAGTTGGAGAGCGCGCTGACCCATGTGCTGGCCGAGGGCGCCCCGCCGGCTCCCGCCGAGATGTGGGTGAGCGTGCGCACCGCCGAGGGCGGGCAGCCGCGCTGCTGGCGCAGCGGTTTCCTGCGGCTCGCCTCGCCGCTCGCCGAGGAACCGGTTCCGCTCGGTGTCGGATGGCTGTTCCTGGACATCACCGAGGCCAAGCAGAACGAACAGGAGGCGGCGCTGCTGCGGTTCCGCTCCAACCAGTTGCACCGCGCGGCGCGGGCGGCGGCCGAGTGCGAGGACCCGAGGGAGGCGGCCACCGTCCATCTGGACTTCGCGCTCGCCGGGTTCGCCGATCACGCCCTGATCGACCGGGTGGCGGGCGGCTGGGTGGCGGACGGGGACGGGCCGGTACGGCTGGTACGGGCGGCCGCGACGCCGTCCGGCGCGCCGGGGCCGAGCGTGCACGCCGACAAGGCGGGACTGCCCGTGCCCTACGGTGAGGGGCATCCCGCCCTGCAGTGCGTGGCGCGCGCCGGCTCGGTGCGGGCGGGCGCGGGCGACATCGGCCCGGAAGCGGCCCGCGCCTGGGCGCTCGCCCGGCAGTGGCCCGCGGACACGGTGCACGCCCTGTGCACGGTGCTGCGCAGCCGCGGGCGGACACTGGGCGTGGTGACGTTCCTGCGGGGAGCCGGCCGCAGCCGGTTCGAACGGGGCGACGCGGTCTACGGGGAGGACGTGGCGGTCCGCATCGCCGCGGCCCTGGACCTGGCCGACGCACAGGAGGGGCCACGGGAGACGTAGCCCGCCGGTCACCCGAAGCGACAAGAGCCGACGGTACCCCGCCGCGCCTCGGCACCCTGCGCTCCGGCGGCCCGTCCGCGCCGACGCCACGCCTCACCGACCCGAACCACCCGCCGCCCCACGCCCGCAGCGAACGACCCCGCAAGCGCCCCGCGCGCCACCCGCACCCCTCCCGGCAACGGCCCGCACCCCCACCCGCCCGCGCACCGCCCACGCCCACCCCGCACCGCACCGCACCGCACCGCACCGGCACCCTGCGCAGAACGTGCCCCCCGCCCCACTCCTGGCCGACCCGCACACGCCCGCCCCCGCAGCAAGCGCCCCGCAAGCGGCCCGCGCGCCGCCCGCCCCGCTGCACGCGGCCCCCGCCGGGTGGCCCGTGGCGCGCGGTCGCTGGTCCGGTGGCGGTTCTGGCTACGTCTGTCGGTAGAAGATCCGGTCGCCGTACTCGCGCATCACCCGGGCGTTCCACTCGTGGCCGCCGTCCACGTTGCCCGATCGCAGCAGTGGCGGTTCGATGCCGCGGTCCGCGAGGGTGGCCGCGGCCGTGGCCATGACCGCCTGGAGCAGGGCCGCGGTGACGACCGTGGAGGCGGGCGCGAAGGGGGCCTCGATCGTGTCGAGGACGAGTTCCGCGTCGCCCACCGCGATCTTCGAGTCGAGGACGACGTCGCAGTGGTCCTTGAGGTACGTGCCCGAGGCGTGCCGGGACGTGGTCTCGGTGGCGTACGCCACCGAGGTCACCCCGATGACCCTGACGCCCAGCGCGCGGGCGCTCGTCGCCATCTCCACGGGCAGCGCGTTGCGCCCGGACAGCGAGATGATCACCAGGAGGTCGCCGACCCGCAGGGGGCTGGTGCCGAGGACCGCGCTCGCCAGGCCGTCGACCCGCTCCAGCGCGGACCCCAGCGTCGCCGGCATGACGTCGACGCCGACCACGCCCGGGACCGCGAGCAGGTTCATCAGGGCGAGTCCGCCCGCCCGGTAGACGATGTCCTGCGCGGCCAGCGAGGAGTGCCCGGCGCCGAAGGCGAACAGCCGGCCGCCGGCGGCGACGGTGTCCGCGATCAGCGTGCCGGCCGCCGCGATCGGCTCGGCCTCCTCGTCCCGCACCCGCTGCAGCAGACCGATCGCCGCGTCGAAGAACCGCCCGGCCGGATCGCTCCCGCCCCGCTGCTCCCCGTCCCTCGGCTGCTCGCTCATCGGCGGCTCCCCTTCGAAGTCCGGTGCCGGTTCCCGGTGGCCGTTCCCGCCGGACGGCCCGTGTCGCGGATCACGTTGCGGTCTGGACCAGTGCGCTGTCAATACGGCCTGGACGAGGGCCGGACCGGCGCCGTCCGCGCTCCCCCGGTTTCACCGGTGCGCCCCGGTTGTCAGTGGGATGCGTCAGAATTGAGGTCAGGGCCAGCGCATGCCGGTGTGCCGTCGAGCCTCCGGCAATCTCATCGAGGGGCACGTATGTCCGGACTGATCGACACCACGGAGATGTATCTCCGCACCATCCTCGAACTGGAGGAGGAAGGCGTGGTCCCGATGCGCGCCCGTATCGCCGAGCGGCTCGACCAGAGCGGCCCGACGGTCAGCCAGACGGTGGCGCGGATGGAGCGGGACGGCCTGGTGTCGGTCGCCGCCGACCGCCATCTGGAACTCACGGGCGAGGGCCGCCGCCTCGCCACCCGCGTGATGCGCAAGCACCGGCTCGCCGAGTGCCTGCTCGTCGACGTGATCGGGCTGGAGTGGGAGCAGGTGCACGCCGAGGCATGCCGCTGGGAGCATGTGATGAGCGAGGCGGTCGAGCGCCGCGTCCTGGAGTTGCTGCGCCACCCCACCGAGTCGCCCTACGGAAACCCGATCCCGGGCCTTGAGGAGCTGGGCGAGCGGGACGGCGCGGACCCGTTCCTGGACGAGGGCATGGTCTCGCTGGCCGAGCTGGCCCCCGGCACGGACGGCAAGACGGTCGTGGTGCGCCGCATCGGTGAGCCCATCCAGACGGACGCGCAGCTGATGTACACGCTGCGGCGGGCGGGCGTGCAGCCCGGTTCCGTGGTCAGCGTGACGGAGTCCGCGGGCGGCGTCCTGGTCGGCAGCGGCGGCGAGGCGGCCGAGCTGGAGTCCGACATCGCGTCCCACGTCTTCGTGGCCAAGCGCTGACCGCACGCTCAACCCCTGTGACTCCAGGGGAAGTTGTGATAATCCCGCGATCGTACTGAAACCAAGATTCAGTGCACGGAACCGCAGCGCGCGGGCGGTTCGCATGCGAGGCTGTCGCATGAGGCATATGACCGGAGGGGCTCTTGGCCGACGCCGACAGCGATGTCACACGGCCGGGAAGGGGGCGGGAGGATGTGCCGCACATACAGGGAAAGCCCCGGCACCCGAGAGCGCCGGGGCTTGTCCTCCCCTGTTGTGACCCGGAGCCCCGAGCTCTCAGGGTCATCCCCCTCGGACCGTTTTTCCCCGAGCGGTCCGCCTCCGCTGAAGATCTCCCCGCGGAGGCGGCGGCCAATCATCGAGAGGTGTCACCCGAAGGTGGGGTGTTGTCTCCGGAAAAGGCATTTTCGAATAGCCATTCGATAATGTGGCACCACCGCAGGACGGCAACACTCCGCGACAGCGGTGATCAGCAACACCCGCAGGAGCAGCAGCACGACAGCGGCAGTACGACGAGCGCGTGGACCCGCCGCTCGAAGGGGAGTGAGCGGTCCGGGCGGAGCAGGGGGGTTCCAGACCATGGTGCGGCGCACCGATGTGACCGGAGCGGACGGCCTACGCCTGGCCGCATGGGAGTTCGCCGATCCTCCCAAGGCCAGGGAGAACGAGCGGGCACCGGGCGTGCTCTTACTGCACGGCCTCATGGGCCGCGCCTCGCACTGGGCGGCCACCGCCCGCTGGCTCTCCGAGCGGTACCGCGCCGTCGCACTCGACCAGCGCGGCCACGGCCAGAGCGGCAAACCGCCGGACGGCGAGTACACCCGTGAGGCGTACGTCGACGACGCGGAGGCCGCCCTCGAACAGATCGGCCTCGCCCCGGCCGTCCTCGTCGGCCACGCCATGGGCGCCCTGACCGCCTGGCAGCTCGCCGCCAGGCGCCCCGACCTCGTGCGCGCGCTGATCATCTGCGACATGCGGGCCTCCGCGCTGGGCGCCGCCACCCAGCGCGAATGGGAGAACTGGTTCAAGTCCTGGCCCCTGCCCTTCGCCACCCTCGCCGACGTGCGCAAGTGGTTCGGCGAGGACGACCCCTGGGTGGAACGCCCGAACCCGGCCCGCGGCGAGTTCTACGCCGAGGTGATGGCCGAGTCCGCGGACGGCTGGCGGCCCGTCTTCGAGCCGGAGCAGATGCTGAGGTCCCGCCAGACCTGGGTGTACGACGCGCACTGGGAGGAACTGACCCAGGTGCGGTGCCCGGCCCTGGTCGTCCGCGGGCTGGACGGCGAGCTGGGCCGCGCGGAGGCCCAGGAGATGGTGCGTGTCCTGCCGCGCGGCCGGTACGCGGAGGTGGCCGACGCCGGCCACCTCGTCCACTACGACCAGCCGGAGGCGTGGCGCGCGGCGATCGAGCCGTTCCTGGACGAGGTGCTCACACCGTGACCGCCCGGGCACCCGGAGCCATCGCGGTCGTCCCCTCGGAAAAGTGGTTGATCGGTGGCCGATCGGTTCCTAGGGTGTGGAGCACACGGAAAGGAGGTGGTTCGGCAGATGTATGAGAACCGGACGTGTGAGGTGGCTGCGGGCTAGCGGCCCGCCACCACATCCAGTGCGGTGCCGGACCAGCGCATGTGCACCATGCGCAGCCGGCCTAATCCAACGCAGTCACCCGACCCGCGAGCTCGCCGGTGTGTCCGGCCGGCTCCCCGCCGCCAGGCGGAGGACCCGAGCTCGCGGGTCGTCTGCGTTCCCGGGCCCTCCCGCCGCGCGTCTCAGGGGCTGAGCCGCTCCACCCGCCATGTCCCGTCCGGCTCGGCGGCGTAGCGGAGGCGGTCGTGGAGGCGGTTGCTGCGGCCCTGCCAGAACTCCACCGTCCGCGGCGCGATGCGGTAGCCGCCCCAGTTCGGCGGCACCGGGACCTGGGTGCCCTCGGGATAGCGGGCGCTCAGTTCCCGGTAGGCGGTGTCCAGCTCGGCACGGGAGCCGATGACCGAGGACTGGGTGCTGGCCCAGGCGCCGAGCTGGGAGCCGTGCGGCCGGGTGCGGAAGTAGGCGGCCGTCTCGTCGCGGCCGGTGCGGCTCGCGGTACCCGTGACGACCACCTGGCGCGCCATCGGGTGCCAGGGGAAGAGCAGCCCGACATGCGGATTGACCGCCAGGTCCAGCCCCTTGCGGGAGTCGTAGTTGGTGTAGAAGACGAAGCCCTGTTCGTCGTACCCCTTCATCAGGACCGTGCGGGAGCTGGGGCGCCCGTCGGCGTCCGCCGTGGAGACGATCATCGCGTTCGGTTCGTAGACCATGCCCTGCACGGCGGCCTGCGCGGCCTGCCTGAACCAGCGGGCGAACTGGTCCATGGGGTGGGGGGCGAGCGACGACTCGTCCAGGCCCTCGGCGCGGTAGTGGGCCCGCATCGCGGCGGGGTCGGGGCCCAGGTCCTCGGCGGGGCCCTCGGCCGCGCGTTCGACGATGGGCTCGATGGCGGGTTCTTCTGCGGGTTCGTCCGGGAAGAGGTCGGTCACGCCGATCATCTTGCCGTATGCGCCCCGGGCCTCCGGTGAGGGTGTGGTTCATCACGGGAATGGCACTGAGTGCCGCCTCCTCTCCCCAAAGGTGGCACTCGGGGATATCGTGCTGATGCCGCTCGGGTTGGATGACCGCCGACCGATCGGGGCATCACCGGGGTGACCGTTTCGGACCGCGAGTTTTCGAGAACGACCGTGGAACCGGGACGGCGAACCGCTCCCGGCAGCTGACGTCCGACGCCCGCCGTCCCACCGGGCCCGGGGGGCGGGCGGGAGACCCATCGACCACATCCGCCGCACACATCACGAGGAGCCGCCTGATGTCCGACTTCGTACCCGGGCTCGAAGGAGTCATCGCGTTCGAGACGGAGATCGCCGAACCGGACAAGGAGGGCGGGGCCCTGAGGTACCGGGGCGTCGACATCGAGGATCTGGTCGGCCATGTGTCGTTCGGCAACGTCTGGGGGCTGCTCGTCGACGGCGCCTTCAACCCCGGACTGCCGCCCGCCGAGCCGTTCCCCATCCCGGTGCACTCCGGTGACATCCGTGTCGACGTGCAGTCGGCGCTGGCCATGCTCGCCCCGGTGTGGGGCCTGAAACCGCTGCTCGACATCGACGTGGAGCAGGCCCGCGACGACCTGGCCCGCGCCGCCGTCATGGCGCTGTCGTACGTCGCCCAGTCGGCCCGCGGCCAGGGCCTGCCGATGGTGCCGCAGCGCGAGATCGACAAGGCACACTCCGTCGTGGAGCGGTTCATGATCCGCTGGCGGGGCGAGCCGGACCCGAAGCACGTCGCCGCCGTCGACGCCTACTGGACGTCGGCCGCCGAGCACGGCATGAACGCGTCCACGTTCACCGCCCGGGTCATCGCTTCCACCGGCGCCGACGTGGCCGCCGCGCTGTCGGGCGCGGTGGGCGCCATGTCCGGCCCCCTGCACGGCGGTGCCCCCTCCCGTGTCCTCGGCATGATCGAGGAGATCGAGCGCACCGGCGACGCCCGGGCGTACGTCAAGGGGGCCCTCGACAAGGGCGAGCGGCTGATGGGCTTCGGCCACCGGGTGTACCGCGCCGAGGACCCGCGGGCGCGCGTGCTGCGCCGCACGGCCCGCGAGCTGGGCGCGCCGCGCTTCGAGATCGCGGAGGCGCTGGAGCAGGCGGCCCTGGAGGAGCTGCACAACCGCCGCCCGGACCGGGTCCTCGCCACCAACGTGGAGTTCTGGGCGGCGATCGTGCTCGACTTCGCCCAGGTACCGGCGCACATGTTCACATCGATGTTCACCTGCGCCCGTACGGCCGGCTGGTCCGCGCACATCCTGGAGCAGAAGCGCACGGGCCGGCTGGTGCGCCCCTCCGCCCGCTATGTGGGCCCCGGCGCCCGCGGCCCGCAGGAGGTCGAGGGGTACGCGGACATCGCCCGCTGAGCGGTCACACTGCCGCGTGGGCACGGGGCGCCGTGTCCTCGCGGGGTGCCGCGCGTGCGGGTGCGCCCCCTGTGGCGCGTGCGGCTCGATGCCGGTCCGGCCGCCGCGCCGGGAACCGCGTCTGACCAGGGGGCAGCGTTCGGGGCCGCGGATGCCCTCGACTCGATCGAGCGAGAGCGTGACGTGCCTGCGCCAGTCATGGCCGCCGGTCATGCTGGGCGAGCCCGCCGCGGACGCCTAGGACGGGCGGTTCCCCGCTCCAGACCGAGGCGAGCCCAGCGCCTGCTCCAGCAGTGCCGCCCACTGGGTCACCACCCGCTCCCGGCGGCCCGCGTCATCGGTGAGCAGGTTTGCCAGGCCCAGGCCGCGGGCCATGTCCAGCAGGCCCTGGACCGTTTCGCGGGTGCCCGGCCGGGACTCGTCGGCGGCGAGCAGGTCGACGGCGATGCGGTGGGTCTCGCGGCCGACGCGGGCCTCCAGCTCCGTCACGCGCGGCCGCAGCTGGTCCTCGTTCGAGGCGGCGACCCACAGATGCAGGGCCGCGCGGAACAGCGGCCCGGTGTACAGGTCGACCAGGGCCGCGACCACGGCTCGGCGGTCGGCGGCGCCCTGCGGGAACAGGGCCCGTATCGCCGTGGAGCGTTCCTCCGCCACGTACTCGACGGCCGCGGTGAACAGGTCCTCGCGGGTCGGGAAGTGGTGCTGGGCGGCGCCCCGGGAGACCCCGGCGCGCTCGGCGACAACGGAGACGGTGGAGCCCGCCCAGCCGTGTTCCGCGAGACAGGCCACGGCGGCCTCCAGGAGCCGCTGCCGGGTGGCCCGGCTGCGGTCCTGCTTGGGGAGGCGTTCGGCCGTGCTCACATCACCCATGCGGGGTCCCGTCGTTCGAGGAAGGCCGTCATCCCCTCGCGGGCCTGCGGGGAGGAGAACAGCCGGGCCGAGAGCGCGGTGAGGCCGGCCGCGTCCCGGTCGAAGGTCTCCAGCACAGTAGCCGTGAGCAGCCCTTTGGTCTCGGCCAGCCCCTGGGGCGAGGCCCTGCGCAGCCCGTCGAGCACGGGCGCGAGGACCTCGTCGACGTCGTCGCCCGCCGCCGTGAGCAGTCCCGCGCGGACGGCCTCGGCGGAGTCGAAGCGCTCGCCGGTGAGGTAGTAGCGGGCGAGGGCACGGGGGTCGCTGCGCGGCAGCAGCGGCAGGGAGATGACGGCGGGGGCGACGCCGATGCGCACCTCCGTGAAGGCGAAGGTGGCCGCGGTGGAGGCGGCGGCGATGTCGCAGGCGCCCAGCAGGCCCAGGCCCCCGGCCCGTACATGCCCCGTCACCCGGGCGACGACGGGTTTGCTCAGGCCGATGATCTGGCGCAGCAGATCGACCAGGCCCTCGGGGTGCGGCGGGTCGCGCAGGTCGGCGCCCGCGCAGAAGGTGTTGCCGGTGTGGGTGAGGACGACGGCGCGGACGTCGCCGTCCGCGGCGCAGCGGGTCAGGGCGTCCGCCAGGCCGCCGACGAGCGCGGCCGACAGGGCGTTGCGGTTGCCGGGCGAGTCGAGGGTGAGGGTGGTGATGCCCCGGTCGTGCGTGGTGTGGACGAGTTCGGTCACGAGCGCTCCCTCAGCTGTCGGCGCAGGATCTTTCCGGAGGCGGCCCTCGGCACCGCGTCGACGAAGGTGACCTTCCGGACGCGTTTGTAGGGGGCGACACGTTCGGCGACGTACATCATCACGTCTCCTTCGAAGAGGTCGACCGCGTCCGGCTGGCGCACCACGAAGGCGTGCGGGACCTCGTTGTTGTCGTCGTTGTAGACGCCTATGACGGCGGCGTCCGCGATCTCGGGGTGGGTCAGCAGCAGGGCCTCCAGTTCGGCGGGAGCCACCTGGAAGCCCTTGTACTTGATGAGTTCCTTGACACGGTCGACGACGAACAGCCAGCCGTCGGCGTCGACGTACCCGACGTCCCCGGTGTGCAGCCAGCCGTCCTGGTCGATCATCGCGTCGGTCGCCTCCGGCCGGCCCAGGTAGCCCTTCATGACCTGGGGGCCGCGGATGGCGATCTCGCCGGGCTCGCCCACACCGAGGTCGCGGTCGGGGTCGTCGAGGGAGAGGATGCGCATCTCAGTGCCCGGTATGAGCTTGCCGACGGTGCCCGGGGGCGTGTTCTCGGCGCCGAGCGGGACGACGTGCGTGCCCGGGGACAGTTCCGTCATGCCGTACGCCTGGCCGACCGGCGGCAGTCCGAGCCGGCGCGAGCAGGCCGCGGCGAGGTCGGCGTCCAGGGGGGCGGCGGCGGAGATGACGTACTTCAGGGACGACAGGTCGTAGCCCTCGACGGCAGGGTGCTTGGCCAGCGCGAGGACGATCGGCGGGGCGACGTACAGGTGCGTGATGCGGTGCTTCTCGATGGCCGCGAGGAACGTCTCCAGGTCGAAGCGCGGCAGCACGACGACCGCGGCGCCCAGTCTCAGGGGCGCGTTCATGAGGGCGGTCAGCCCGTAGATGTGGAAGAACGGCAGGACGGCGAGGATCCGCTCGTCGGGGCCGGTCGTCGCCAGCGGTTCGAGCTGCGCCAGGTTCGTGGCGATCGACCGGTGGGTGAGCATCACGCCCTTGGGGATGCCCGTGGTGCCCGACGAGTACGGGAGGGCCGCGATGTCCCTCACGGGATCGATGTCGACGTGGGGTTCGGGCGCGGTGGTGGCCAGCATGTCGATCAGCGAGCGATGGCCGGGCGCGCTGTCGCAGACGAAGATCTCCTGTATGCCGCCCGCCTTTTCCGCGGCCGAGCGGGCCGTCTCCAGGAAGGGTGACACGGTGACGATCCAGCGGGCGGCCGAGTCGCGCAGCTGCTTGGCGAACTCCTCCGCCGTGGCGAGCGGGTGCACGGTCGTCACCGATGCTCCCGCGCGCGTGGCGGCGTAGAACGCCGTGGGGAAGGCGATGGTGTTGGGGCTGTGCAGGGCGAGGACGTCGCCCTTGCGCACGCCCGCCTCGGCGAAGGCGGCGGCCAGCCGCCGGTGGAACCGGTCGAGCTGCTCGTACGTGAGCGTGGTGCCGTCCACGCCGTCGATCAGGGCGGGCCGCTGCGCGAACTCGGCGGCCCGGCCCAGGACCGCCTCGTGGATGGGCAGTTCGACGGCCTGGACGTCTGCGTACTGGCTTCGGAACACGGTTCCTCCTCGTACGGCTCTGTACGACTGCGGTACGGCTGCGGTGGGGCCGCCGGCGCCTAGTACGACTTCGGCAGGCCCAGGGTCTGGTGGGAGACGTAGTTGAGAATCATCTCCCGGCTCACCGGCGCTATACGAGACACGCGCGCGGCCGTAATCAGCGAGGCGAGCCCGAACTCCCGGGTGAGGCCGTTGCCGCCGAGGGTGTGCACGGCCTGGTCGACGGCCTTCACGCACGCCTCCCCGGCCGCGTACTTGGCCATGTTGGCGGCCTCTCCGGCGCCGATGTCGTCCCCCGCGTCATACAGGTGGGCGGCCTTCTGCATCATCAGGCGGGCCAGTTCGAGCTCGATGTGCACCTGGGCGAGGGGGTGGGCGATCGCCTGGTGGGCGCCGATGGGCTGCTTCCAGACGGTGCGCTCGCGCGCGTACTCGACGGCACGGGAGAGCGCGTACCGCCCCATGCCGACCGCGAAGGCGGCGGTCATCACGCGCTCGGGGTTGAGGCCGGCGAACAGCTGGAGCAGTCCGGCGTCCTCGTCGCCGACGAGCGCGTCGGCGGGCAGCCGTACGTCGTCCAGGGTCAGTTCGAACTGCTTCTCCGCGCTGGACAGCTCCATGTCGAGCTGCCGCCGCCCGAAGCCCGAAGTGTCGCGCGGGACGATGAACAGGCACGGCTTGAGGCTGCCGGTGCGGGCGTCCTCGGTGCGGCCGACGATCAGGGTCGCGTCGGCGATGTCCACGCCGGAGATGAACACCTTGCGCCCGGTCAGCACCCATTCGTCACCCTCGCGGCGGGCGGTGGTGGTGATGCGGTGGGAGTTGGAGCCGGCGTCGGGTTCGGTGATGCCGAAGGCCATGGTGCGGGTGCCGTCCGCCAGGCCGGGCAGCCACCGCTCCTTCTGCGCGGTGGTGCCGAAGCGGGCGATGACCGTGCCGCAGATGGCGGGCGAGACGACGAGCATGAGGAGGGGGCAGCCGGCCGCGCCCAGCTCCTCCAGCACGATGGAGAGTTCGGCGATCCCGCCGCCTCCGCCGCCGTACTCCTCGGGGAGGTTCACACCGAGGTAGCCGAGTTTGGCGGCCTCCGCCCACAGTTCGGTGGGGTGGCGGCCCTCCTTGAGGAGAGTGGTGACGTACTCGCGGCCGTAGCGCTTGCCGAGGGCGGCGACGGCCGCGCGCAGGTCCTTGTGTTCGTCGGATTCGATGACGGGGCTCATGTCGGCCTCCCGGATACGGGTTCGTTGTGTGTGCTCGCGCTCGCGGCCGCTCGCGGCCGCGGCCGCACGGTGGTGCTGTCCCGCGCCCCTATCGGGGCGTGTCGTCTCGGGGCGTGTCGTCGTCCACGACGGCCAGCAGCGTGCCCGGCTCCACCTGCCGGCCGGGGTGCGCGTGGAGGGCGGTGACGGTGCCGGAGACCGGCGCCGTGATCTTGTGTTCCATCTTCATCGCCTCAAGCCACAGCAGGGGCCGGCCGGCTTGTACGCGGGCTCCGACGGCGAGACCGTCGGCGACGCGGACCACCGTGCCGGGCATGGGCGCGAGCAGGGAGCCGGGGGCGTGGCCGGCCGCCGGTTCCGGGAAGCGGGGCAGGGCCGTCAGGGCGGTCGGCCCGACGTACACCTGGTCACCGTAGCGGGCCACCTCGAACTTCCGCTGGACGCCGTCGATGTCGAGGACGACGAGGCGGGCGTCGGCGTGCACCACGCGCACCCCGTCCGCCGCCAGGCCCTCGCGGGTGTGCCGGTAGCGGACCTCGTGCTCCTCGCCCGCCATGAGGTAGCGCTTGACCTGCGGCTGCGACGGCAGGTTGCGCCAGCCGCCGAACCGCGAGCGGCCGTGCGCGTCCGCGAGCGCGGCGGCCAGGGGGGCGTACGGGTCGGGGGCGGGCTCGGTGAGCTGCGGCAGACGGCGCTCGTAGAAACCGGTGTCCGCCCGGACCGCCGTGAACTCCTCGTGACGCAGGGACCGTACGAGCAGGTCCCTGTTCGTCACCGGGCCGTGGATCTCGGCCCGCTCCAGGGCGCCGGCCAGCTTGCGGACGGCCTCCGAGCGGGTCGGGGCGTGGGCGACGGCCTTGGCGAGCATGGGGTCGTAGTGGACGCCGATCGTGTCGCCGTCCGCGTACCCGGTGTCCAGGCGCACACCCGGCACGGCGAGGCGGTGCAGGGTGCCGGTCTGCGGCGCCCAGTCGCGGGCCGGGTCCTCGGCGTACAGGCGGGCCTCCACGGCGTGGCCGCGCGCGGAGGGAGGCTCCTCGTCGAGAACGGCGCCCTCCGCCACCCGGATCTGCAGTGCCACCAGGTCGATCCCGAACACCGCCTCGGTGACCGGGTGTTCCACCTGCAGGCGGGTGTTCATCTCCAGGAAGTGCGCCCGCCCGTGGGCGACGAGGAACTCCACGGTGCCCGCGCCCACGTAGTCGACGGCACGGGCGGCCCGCTCGGCCATCTCACACAGGGAGCCGGTCAGTTCGGGCGTCAGACCCGGCGCGGGGGCCTCCTCGATCACCTTCTGGTGGCGGCGCTGCAGGGAGCAGTCCCGGGTGCCCAGCGTCCACACCGTGCCGTGCGTGTCGGCGAGGATCTGCACCTCGACGTGGCGTCCGCCCTCCACGTAGGGCTCGACGAAGACCTCGTCGTCGCCGAAGGCGGCGAGCGCCTCGGCGCGCGCGGCGGTCAGTTCGGCGTCCAGGGTGTCCAGGTCCCGTACGACGCGCATCCCGCGTCCGCCGCCGCCGGCAGCGGCCTTGACCAGGACGGGCAGGTCGTCGGCGGTGACGGTGGCCAGCGGCTGAAGGCCCATCAGCTTCTTCGCGCGGGTCTTGGAGGCCATCGCCTCGATCGCCTCAGGCGGCGGCCCGATCCAGGCGAGGCCCGCCTCGCGCACCGCGCGCGCGAAGCCGGCGTTCTCGGACAGGAAGCCGTAGCCGGGGTGCACGGCGTCGGCACCGGCCGCGAGGGCCGCCTTCACGATCAGGTCGCCGCGCAGATAGGTGTCCGCTGGAGCCGCGCCCGGCAGCCGTACGGCCGCGTCCGCCACGCGTGTGTGCAGCGCGCCGGCATCGGCGTCCGAGTGCACGGCCACGGTCCGGATGCCCAGCTCGCGGCAGGTTCGGGCGATACGGCAGGCGATCTCGCCGCGGTTCGCCACCAGTACGGAAGTAATCACGGGCCTCACATCCGGAAGACGCCGAATCCGCCACGCGCGCCCTCGTAGGGCGCGGTGTGGATCGCGGACAGGCACAGGCCGAGAACGGTGCGGGTGTCGCGCGGGTCGATGACCCCGTCGTCGTACAGCCGCCCGGACAGGAACATCGGCAGGGACTCGGACTCGATCTGCTGCTCCACCATGGCCCGCAGGGCGGCGTCGGCGTCCTCGTCGTACGGCCGCCCCTTCGCGGCCGCCGACTGCCGGGCGACGATCGACAGAACGCCGGCGAGCTGCTGCGGGCCCATGACGGCCGACTTGGCGCTGGGCCAGGCGAACAGGAAGCGCGGGTCGTACGCCCGCCCGCACATGCCGTAGTGGCCGGCCCCGTAGGAGGCCCCCACGAGCACGGACAGGTGCGGGACCCGGCTGTTGGACACCGCGTTGATCATCATGGCGCCGTGCTTGATGATGCCGCCCTGCTCGTACTCCTTGCCCACCATGTAGCCGGTGGTGTTGTGCAGGAACAGCAGCGGGATGTCCCGCTGGTTGGCGAGCTGGATGAACTGGGCCGCCTTCTGGGACTCCTCGCTGAACAGCACCCCTTGCGCGTTCGCCAGCACCCCGACGGGATAGCCGTGCACGGCGGCCCACCCGGTGCACAGGCTCGTCCCGTACAGCGGCTTGAACTCGTCGAAGTCCGAACCGTCGACGACACGGGCGATGACCTCGCGCGGATCGAAGGGCACCTTCAGGTCGCCGGGCACGATCCCGAGGAGTTCCTCCGCGTCGTACTCGGGCGGACTCGCCGGGCCCGGATCCGGGTACGCCTTGCGGTGGTTGAGGCGGGCGACGACGCGCCGCGCCTGCCGCAGGGCGTCCTGCTCGTCGACGGCGTAGTAGTCCGCGAGGCCCGACACGCGCGCGTGCATCTCGGCACCGCCCAGGGACTCGTCGTCGCTCTCCTCGCCGGTGGCCATCTTCACCAGGGGCGGCCCGCCGAGGAAGACCTTGGCCCGCTCCTTCACCATGATCACGTGGTCGGACATGCCCGGCACGTAGGCGCCGCCGGCCGTCGAGTTCCCGAAGACGACCGCGACGGTGGGGATCCCGGCCGCGGACAGCCGGGTGAGGTCGCGGAAGATCGCTCCGCCGGGGATGAAGATCTCCTTCTGGGACGGCAGGTCGGCGCCGCCCGACTCGACGAGGCTGATGCACGGCAGCCGGTTGGCGAGCGCGATGTCGTTGGCGCGCAGCGCCTTCTTCAGGCTCCACGGGTTGCTGGCGCCGCCCCGCACGGTCGGGTCGTTCGCGGTGATCAGGCACTCGACGCCCTCGACGACGCCGATGCCGGTGACCAGGGAGGCGCCGACGGTGTAGTCGCTGCCCCACGCCGCGAGCGGGGACAGCTCCAGGAAGGGGGTGTCCGGGTCGAGGAGCAGTTCGATGCGCTCACGGGCGAGCAGCTTGCCGCGCCCGCGGTGCCGTTCGACGTACTTCTCGCCGCCGCCCGCGAGGGCCTTGGCGTGCTCGGCGTCCAGTTCGGCGAGTCTGGCGAGCATGGCGTCACGGTTGGCCCGGTGGTCGGGGTCGTTGACGTCCACGGCCGTGGACAGGACCGTCACGGGAGGACCTCCGAGGGGTCGGACGGGTGGTCGGATGCGCGGCCGGGCGGAGGGCCCGGTGCGCGGTCGGCGGTCGCCAGCAGGGCCTCCGGTATGTCGAGACGGCGGGCGCGCAGCCATTCGCCCAGGCCCTTGGCCTGCGGGTCGAAGCGGTGCTGCGCGGCGACGCCCTCACCGAGGAGCCCCTCGACGAGGAAGTTCAGGGCGCGCAGGTTCGGCAGGACATGGCGTACGACGGCCAGGTGGGCCGTCTCCGGGAGGAGTTCGCGGAAGCGGTCGACGGTGAGGGTGTGGGCGAGCCACCGCCACGCCTCGTCCGTGCGCACCCACACCCCGACGTTGGCGCTGCCGCCCTTGTCCCCGCTGCGGGCGCCGGCGACCAGCCCGAGTGGGGCGCGCCGCGTGGGCCCCGCGGGCGGCGGTGCGGGCAGGGGCGGCTCCGGCACGTCGGCCGGGTCCAGCGTGGCGGGGGCCGGCGGCACGGCGACGCGCCGTCCGCCGGGGAGGACCGCCGTGTGCTGCACGGACGCGCGGTCGACGTAGGCGGCCTCGAAGACCCCGTACGGCGCGCCCTTGCCCGGCGGGGCGACCACATGGAAGCCGGGGTAGCTGGCGAGCGCGAGTTCGATCGCGGCGCCGCTGAGCGCGCGGCCCACCGGCTCCGGGGCGGGGTCGCGCACGACGAGCCGGAGCAGGGCGCTCGCGGTCTCCTCGGTCGGGGCGTCGGGGTGGTCGGTGCGGGCCAGGTCCCAGCGCACCTCGGACGGAGGGGACTTGGCCGCGTTCAGGGCCGCCTCCATCTGGTCCCGGACGAGCGCGGCCTTGGCCTCGATGTCGAGGCCGGTCAGCACGAAGACGACCTCGTTGCGGAAGCCGCCGAGGCGGCTGCGGCCGGCCTTCAGGGCCGGGGGTGGCGCCTCCCCGCGCACGCCCTCGACACGCACCCGGTCGGGCCCCTCCTGGGTGAGCCGGACGGTGTCGAGGCGGGCGGTGACGTCAGGCCCGGCGTACCGGGCGCCGGCCGTCTCGTACAGGAGCTGCGCGGTGACCGTGCCGACGTCCACGACGCCGCCGGTGCCGTCGTGCTTGGTGATGACGCTGCTGCCGTCCTCGTGGATCTCGGCGAGCGGGAAGCCCGGGTGGCGCAGCAGGGCGGGCGGATGGTCGGTGAAGAAGGCGTAGTTGCCGCCGGTGGCCTGCGCCCCGCACTCCAGGACGTGCCCGGCGACCACCGCGCCGGCCAGCCGGTCGTACGCGCCGGGTGACCAGCCGAAGTGGGCGGCGGCGGGCCCGGTGACGAGCGCGGCGTCCGTCACCCGCCCGGTGACCACGATGTCGGCGCCCTCGCGCAGGCACGCGGCGATGCCGTGGCCGCCGAGGTAGGCGTGGGCGGCGAGGGTGCCGGGGTGGGAGGCGGTGAGGTCGTCGCCCTCGACGTGGGCCACGCGCGCCGGGATGCCGAGGCGGTCGGCCAGCTCCCGTATCGCGTCGGCGAGTCCGGCGGGGTTGAGGCCGCCGGCGTTCGTCACGATCCGCACCCCCCGCTCGTGGGCGAGGCCCAGGCACTCCTCCAACTGGCGCAGGAAGGTGCGCGCATAGCCTCCGGCCGGGTTCTTGAGGCGGTCGCGGCCGAGGATGAGCATCGTCAGTTCGGCGAGGTAGTCACCGGTGACGACGTCGAGGGGGCCTCCGGTGAGCATCTCGCGCAGGGCGTCGAAGCGGTCGCCGTAGAACCCGGACGCGTTGCCTATGCGCAGGGGCCGGGGGGCCGCCGGGGCGGGGGTCACGTCGCGGCTCCCGTCGCCGTGCCGCTCTCGGGGACGCCGCCGGGCGCGGCCGGCTTGGCGGGGCCGCCCTCGAACGGCCGGTGCGCGCCCGGTTCTGCGCCGGGCGGCCGGTTTCGGCCCGGTTCTCCCTTGGGCGGCCGGCCCGTCCCCGGCGGCCCCGCGAACGCCTGGGCGATGTCCAGCCAGCGGTCCGCGTCCGGCCCCTCGGCCCGCAGCGCGAGGTCGGCCCGGTGGGCGCGCTGGGTGACCAGCAGACAGAAGTCCAGCGCGGGTCCGGTCACCCGCTGCGCGGCGTCCTCGGGCCCGTAGGTCCAGACGTCGTTTCCGGACGGCGCGAGGAGCTCCACCCGGAACTCCCCGTCCGGCGCGTTCTGCCCCCGTACCGCGAAGGCGAAGTCACGTGCCCGCACGCCGATGCGGGCCACATGCCGCAGCCGGTCGGTGGGGGTGCGCACCACACCGAGCGTGTCCGCGACGTCCTGTCCGTGCGCCCAGGTCTCCATCAGCCGGCCGGTGGCCATGGACGCGGCCGACATGGGCGGCCCGTACCAGGGGAAACGGGTGCCGGACGGCGCGGCGCGCAGGGCGCGGTCCAGGGCGGCACGCCCCTCGCGCCACTCGGCGAGCAGCCGGGCGGGCGGCAGCGCGGCGCCCTCTGCGGCGGCCTCGTCGACCCATGTCCCGGGCGATCCGAGCGCCTTCTGCACCTCCGCCGCGAACGCCTCCGTGTCGGTGACGGCCAGCAGCGCGGCCCGGTCCGTCCAGGCGAGATGGGCGATCTGGTGGGCGACGGTCCAGCCGGGGGCGGGCGTGGCGAGCGCCCATCGGGTCTCCCCCAAGCCGGCCACCAGCCGGTCGAGTTCCTCGCTCTCCCGGCCCAGATCGTCGATGACGGACGACGCGTCGGACACGATGCGCTCCCCTCCGGGCACGACGGTGTGTGTGGGGAGCATGGCAGCGGGGATGAAAACAAGCAAG
Organism: Streptomyces caeni; assembly: GCF_042678285.1. Lineage (NCBI taxonomy): Bacteria > Bacillati > Actinomycetota > Actinomycetes > Kitasatosporales > Streptomycetaceae > Streptomyces > Streptomyces caeni. The sequence continues at coordinate 1,481 of NZ_JBHUDX010000040.1, read as the reverse complement.
CGTGCTTGCATGGATTTCTCCGTCGCGGCCGGGCGGCGCGCCCGCGGTCCGGCGGTCACCGCCCGCACGCCCTCTTCCCCTGTGGCACACCGCCGCCGAAACGACGGCTCGGCGGTGACGGCCGGTCGCGGTTCGGGGTGCTCCCCAACACAGCAGCCACAGGCCCCTGTTGCCCGCTATCGCGTCGAACTCAGGTTTTTCGAACGCCTGTTGGGTATCGTCGGCTCCTTACACAGGCACCCCATGGGCCTCACTCGTGTCACAGGTGAGCGGTCCAGGCATGTGGGGGAGCCCGCCGGACCGGCGCTCGCCGGACCGGCGCACCGGTACACACGGGGAGGACAACACACTCATGCAGACGACGTTTTGGAGTCGCCGCCGCTTCGTCGGCTTACTGAGCGCCGTCACGGCCGCCGCCGCGTCTCCCATCGCGTTGACACCCGTGACCCGCGCCGCCGCAGCCGACGGCGGGACGGTCGATCCGCTGGCCCTGCCGGACACCGACCGCGGAAGAGCCGTCAAGGCATGGATGACGGGCGGCAGAGCCGTCAGATCGGCCGCGGCCGAGGCGCTGCACGGTACCGAGGCGGACATCCAGACCTTCCTCGCCGAGACACTTCCGAAGGCGACGATGGAGGACAACCGCGTCGCCCTCTTCACCTACCTCGCCCATTCCGGCAAGGGGCTGCGCCGCGAGGCCGTGGACGCCCTCAACAACGGTGACAGCGCGATCGCCGCCTTCCTCAAGGACGGCTTCAAGCCCGCCATCCTCGAGGACCTGGAGGTGGTGACGGCCACCATCTCCAGCACCGGCGGCAAGGGGGTCAAACGGGAGGCCTCCGACGCCCTGAGTGCCGGCACGCAGGCGGCTGTGGAGGACTTCCTGCTCCAGGGCCAGTACACCGCCCGCGAAGAGGACATGCGGGTGGAGATCAGTACCCTGATGTTCACGGCCGGTCCGGAGGTGCAGAAGTACGCGGACCGCGCCCTCAGCGGCACGGCGGCCGACGTCCAGTGGTTCCTGGACACCGGCCAGCACATCGCCCGCGCCCGGGACCAGGAGTCGGCGACGATCGAAGAACTCGTCGCGGTCGTCGAGCGGGAGGGCAAGCGCGCGCAAGCCGAGACCGACGAGGCCGTCGAGGCCTCCGAGCGGGCCAAGGCCGCCGCGGAGAAAGCGAAGGAGGCCGCCGAGAAGGCGGCTGCGGAGGCGGACGCGGCCAAGGACGACGTACAGAAGTCCGGAGCCGCCGCCCGCAAGGCGGCCAATGCCGCCAAGGGCGCCGCGGACGCCGCCCGCAACGCCATCAACGCCTCCCACGCCGCCGTGGCCGCGTCCCAGCGTGCTTCCTGGGCCGCCACCGCGGCCTCGCACGCCGCCGCGACCGCCGGAAACGCCGCCGCCGGCGCCTACAACGCGGCGATCGCCGCCTCCAAGGACGCCTCGAAGGCCAACGCGGCGAAGAACGCCGCCGTCGCCG
>NZ_JBHUDX010000039.1:0-2017 GCF_042678285.1 Streptomyces caeni | reverse complement strand
GCACCCTTCTTCTATCGGGGCGTCAGCTCACGAGTTCAGCTGAATACATGAGGTCAGGGCATCCCCAACGCCCGCCCGCTCCACCCGTTGCCAATGCCGATCAACGATCCGGAGCAGATCACCCACCTCGACATACGACGACGCGAACGACTCGGCGGCATCCTCCACGAGTACCAACATGCCGCCTGACCTTTACGGATGAGGTTTTCGGCAGGCGCAGCGCCGGAGAGACGGGAACGACGGCAGGGGATGATGAACGAACACGGCACCTTCGTGGATCTTGCAGTGTAGAGAACTCCATGATCCACAGGTGCCGTGTTCATCTGCTTCCGGGGCCCGTCAGCATGATCAACCGGCCCAGGCCGGGGCGATCCGGGCAAACGCCGGGGCCCTGACAGACACCCGTAGCTGGTTACGGCTCACTGATCGTCGCGGCCGTCCGCGACAATGAGTCCGACCTCGTAACCGCAGGCTTTGAAAAGGGCTTCGCCGACCAGGGTGAGATTTTGCTTGGAAAGATTTTCGCAGGTATAACGGAGGGAAATCGGAAAATCCGCGTAAAGACTCATGGCTATCAAGAGGATCGCGAGATCTTCACGCCATTCGCCGAGCTCTCCGGAGTCGATCGCTTCTTTCATCCGGCGAACATCGAATCCCGCCCAGACTTCACCATTCTCATCGATCCCGCCCTGCACGAGGCTTCGCAGCTCGGGACTTTTCATCCAAATACCATGATGCGCGAGGAGCCGGACTGCCGCATCAAGAGACCACAGCCCGTCGGTGCCACGACGCAGGGCGTCCGCAAACTGATTGGCGGAAAATGAAGAGAAATCAGACATGTCAGCAGTATAGCCGCTCCGGCCGTGCCATAAGACGCGGCCGACCGGCCCCTGCGGGGCTTTACAGCCCTATTTCTTTGCCGTCAATCCTCTTTTCTCACTCCTCCATCCCGAACAAGAACTCCATGATGCGCCGCCGGGAGGCTGTGGGAACATCCCCGCCGAGTTCGGGATTCGGGTTCCCCGCGATCGGCACTCGGAACGCTCCGTCCTTACCAGCACCGGAGATCTGGTACTTGACGTACGGCCCCTCGTGAACCTTGTCCGCGCTGGTGGTCTCCGGATCGCCCGCCTCCATGAAGAGCATCACGTTGGAATCTCCGGGCTTGAATATCCGTGTGCCACGTCCGCCTGTCGCGGAAGTCGGCTTCATCGGCGCGGTGGACATGCCCGCCTTTTCTGCCAGTGCAAGGACGTACTCCTCGCTCTGACCGCGAAGCTGCTCGGGGTCCATGAGCTTCTTCATCGCCTGGGCGGACGTCAGACCGACGACCGAACCGGCAGAGGCCATGGGTTCGAGGCGATTACCCAGTCCGGTGTCGACCTGGCGGAGGCCGAAGTCCTGCAGAGAAGTTGCGTTCATCCGCGCCGCAGGGCACTCGCTCTTCTTCACCTTTCCGCAGTACGTACCCCAGAACAGCTCGCTCATCGCGGCCAGTCCCTCGCGCGTTTCCGCGCCGTTCGCGAAGAAACTGCTGTGCAACCGCACCGCGCCGAGCGCGTCGTTCCACGCCTTCTGCCCGTTGTCCGACAGGTACGTGGGTGTCTCGGACTGGATCGAGAGGTTGATTCCCTCCGCTTCCTCGTGCTTGATCATCGGGGTTTCGCGGTAGACGCCACCGCAGATACCCGTGACGTCACAGCTGGTGTGGCCGTCGAATTCGACAAAGCTCGTGGGATTGCCACCCCCGAACGCGTACCGGTTGCCGGTGTAGGGGTCGGCGCCGAGGTTCATGTCGGCGAGGGCGCCGTTGTACATGTCGCGGGTGGTGAAGCGGTTGAGGCCGGGGTCGTAGTCGCGGAAGCCCATGTCGTAGGTGCCGGACTGGGCGTCCCAGCGCTTGGCGTTGTAGCGGTAGGGGTTGTATGCCTCCTTCGTCGGGTTGGCGGCGTCCGGCTTGTCGACCTCATGTATTCAGCTGAACTCGTGAGCTGACGCCCCGATAGAAGAAGGGTGC
>NZ_JBHUDX010000038.1:0-23407 GCF_042678285.1 Streptomyces caeni | reverse complement strand
TCGCTGCCCTCGCCCCGTACGCCACAGCACCGTAAGCAAATTCGCCAGCGGAGTCGCCTCGTTGGGGAAGTGCCCGCGGGCCCGGACGGCCTTGCGTATGCGGGCGTTGACGCTCTCGATTGCGTTCGTCGAGCAGATCACCTTGCGGATCTCGACGTCGAAGGAGAGGAAGGGCACGAACTCGGCCCAGGCGTTCTCCCACAGCTTCACGATCGCCGGGTACTTCTTGCCCCACGTCTCCTGGAACTCCAGGAACCGCTCCGTCGCCGCGTCCTCGCTGGGGGCGGTATAGACCGGCTTGAGGGCCTTGGCGATCTTGTCCCAGTCCTGGCGGGCCGCGTAACGGAACGAATTCCGCAGCAGGTGGAGCCGTAGAGAATCAACCTGTTGGCGTGTCGCTGCTGACGGATGCGAGCAATTCGGCGCCGCTGGTGAAGCGGGTCGGGGCGGGCGGCAGGGCGATTCCGGCTTCGTGGAGGACGGGGTGGGCGTCGGCGAGGGCGTTGTTGAGGGTGCCGAGACTGACGCCGAAAGCATCCGCCAGGACCTGCCGAGTGCCGAGCTTGCGCTGATAAAGGACGGCGGCCAGGAGGCGTTCGGCATCGGTGATCTTCTGACGGAAGACGCCTCCGCGGGTGCCTGGCTGACGCGGTCCGCCGCGCTGATGGTGGCGGCGCCGCTCGATCAAGGCGGCCTGCTGCAGCGACAACTGGTCGATGAGGTCGGCGAGTTCAGCGCGGTCCATCCCGGTCAGGGATGGGTCGGCCAGGCGGTGCGTGAGCTGGAGCCGGGCGGTGACCGGTGCCCCGGTGCGTACGAAGTCCTCGATCTCCTGACCGCTTGAGAAACACAGCGTGGTGGGTGTGATGGAGATGCTGCTTTCCTGAAGGAGCCGTCGGACCTCCTTGATGGACGGGCCGATGGTGCGCTGGCACAGGCCCAGCATCTCGGCCAGCAGGTTCTGCGAGCACACGTGCCGGAGGTAGATCACGCTCAGCAGGACCCGGTCCGCGGGGGCGAGGACCGGGTGCTTGTTGTCTCCGGCCCCGTGGCGGCGAGGTCCGCCACGCTTGCGGTGCAGGCGTTCCTCACGCAGGGAGCCCAGCTCGGGCGTGATCTTCCCGCACAGGGCCGCCAGTTCCTCGCGGCTCATCCCGGTCAGGGCCGGCTCGGACAGCAGGTCGAGCACCCGCCGGCGGGCTGTGTCCTGATCCGCGACCTGGGCGAGTTCGCCATCGACATGGTCGGCAACGGGGCGGACGGTGTAGTTCCAGGCGCCGTGCGTGTCGTGGTACTCGATGGGCAGGCCCTTCAGCTGGGCCTTGCTGATGGCGATGCCCAGGGGATAGCGGCTGGTGTCGAGTTCCGCTTCGACCCGCAGCCCACTACGGGTGCGGGTCGCGGCGATGGACTGGACAACGACTTCATAGCTGGTCAACGGGCGGCCCCGCCAGTTCATCGTGATGTGGGAGAACAACCGGTGCTCGATCTTGTTCCATTTCGACGTACCGGGAGGGAAGTGACAGACGGTGATCGCCAGGCCCGTCTCGGAGGCGAGTCTGGCCAGCTCCGCCTTCCAGACGCGGAAGCGGTAGCCGTTGGAGCCACCCGCGTCCGCGGTGATCAGCAGCCGGGTGGCCTGCGGATAGTCGTGGCGACCCCGAACCTCCCACCAGCGACGGATCGAAGTGACCGCGAAGACCGAGGTGTCGTGGTCGGTGCCGACATTGACCCAGCCGGTGTCCGCCGAAAGATCGTAGATGCCATACGGGATCGCCGCTTCACCCGTCGGCCCGGAGAAGAAGCTGTGGTCGTCGACCCGGACCGGGTCGCCCTTCGGACGCCACTGCCGTCCGGGGTTGGGCAGTCGGCCGATCATCTCCTTCTTCTTCGTGTCCACGCTGATGACCGGCTCGTCGTCGGCCTGGTGCTGCTTGTCCTGCTCGTTGAGGTAGCGGAACTGGGCGTCCCGCTCCGGGTGCTGCTTTCCCTCCAGAGTCCTGGCCTGGGCCTGGAGGCTGAACCCGCTGTCCTTCAGCAGCCGACCCACCGTCATCGCGGACACCGGATGCCCCTGACGCGTCAGCTCCTCGGCGAGGTTCCGCAGCGACTTCGTCGTCCACCGCAGCGGCGACATCGGATCGCCCCGCTCATCCGGCTCGACCAGCGCCATCAACGCAGGCAGCAGAGCCGGATCGACCTCCTCGGCCCGCTTGCGGCCCCCGCCCGACCTGCGAGTCCGGCCTGCAGGTGGTGGGGCCTCGCCTGCCTCCAGCTCGAAGACACCCCTGCGGACCGTGGTCTCGCTCACCCCCGCGACCCGCGCGACGGCCCGGACACCGCCATGCCCCAGCAACCTCGCCTCGGCCGCCAGCAGCAAACGCCGCTGCCGCTCGTCCAGATGCGGCAGCAATACCTCGAACCGCACGGCGAGTTGACCGTGCTCCCCCTCCGAAAACGCCATACCAGGTCAACGAGGCACACTGCCGGAAGCGACATCTTGTTTCCGTACGGCTCCCGGTGAACTACACACGTCTGGACGATCGTGCGGGGCCAGACGGTTTCCACGGCCTCGGGAAGGCCCTTGAGCCCGTCGCAGACCAGCATCAGCACGTCCTCGCAGCCGCGGTTCTTCAGCTCGGTGAACACGTGCAGCCAGTACTTCGCGCCCTCGCCGCCGTCGCCGGCCCAGATGCCGAGGATGTCGCGGGTGCCGTCCACGGTCACCGCCATCACCACGTAGATCGGACGGTTCGCGACCTGCCCGTCCCTGATCTTGACGTTGATGGCGTCCACGAACAGGACCGGGTAGACACGGTCCAGGGGACGGTTCTGCCATTCGGCCATGCCGTCCATGACCTGGTCGGTGATGGTGGAGATGGTCTGCTTGGACACCTCGGCGCCGTAGACCTCGGCCAGGTGCGCGGATATCTCGCCGTGGGTGAGGCCCTTCGCGGACAACGACAGCACCATCTCGTCGACACCAGTCAGACGGCGCTGCCGCTTCTTGACGATCTGCGGCTCGAAGCTGCCGGCCACATCCCGGGGCACCCTGACCTCGACGGGGCCGACATCGGTCAGCACGGTCTTGGCCCGGGTGCCGTTGCGGCTGTTGCCGTTGTTCTTCCCGGCCGGATCGTGCTTCTCGTAGCCGAGGTGATCGGTGATCTCGCCTTCCAGGGCGGACTCCAGTACCCGCTTGGTCAGCTGCTGCAGCAGCCCGCCCTCGCCGGTCAGCTGCAGCCCGTCCGTACGGGCGCGGTCCACCAGCATCGCGATCAACTGCTCGTCCGTCGCCGTACTCGACGGCACCTGGACCGGCTGCTCAGCGGGCTCGTGCTCAACGACGATGTCGGTCATCTCTGGCGTCTCCTTGATCAACAGATCCGCCGTTGATTAGACACTCCCCCGATGCGCTCATGAAGCTCGGTGATCTGACCCGGTCGCGGTCTTGGTACGCGACAGCCCGCTACGCCGCGGACGACAGCGGCAACCGGGAACTTCGGGCGCGGGTGAGGGCGCAGGCTGCGATGCTCCCGTTCTACTACGGTCCACTGGAGTCGGCTGTCTCGCTCTCCAGGGAGGCTCGTATCCTCAGCCGGGGCCGGCCCAGTGTCACCGCAGCCTTCGCGTCAGCGGCGGAGGCGCGAGCCCTCGCGAAACTGGGTGACGGCGATGGTGCGGAGTCTGCGCTGCGGCATGCGATGGCCGCGTTCGAGCAGAGTGGCGCCGCGGGCGGTACCGCCAACGATGCCTTCGCCTTCCCGGAACGGCGCCTCCTGCTCTACAAGAGCGGGACGCTGACGGCTCTCGGCCGTACCAGCCAGGCAGGACGCGCACAGGAGGAGGCGCTGAGTCTCTATCCGAAGAAGACCGGCATCGACCCGGCACTCCTCCATCTTGAGGCGGCTCTCTGCCTTGCGCAGGACCGCAGCCTGGCAGAGGCGTGTCAGCTGGCCGGAGCGACGTTCTTGAGAATCCATCCTGCTCACCGCACGCCGATCGTGGAGGAGCGCGCTCGCGACATCATCGAAGCCCTTCCACCTGGGACGCAGGGCACTCGGGCAGCGCGGGAGCTGCGCGAGATCCTGGCGCTTCCACCCGGCCGGACGTGACAGCAGGCCGGCGGTCGGCGAGCCTGGAAGACATGAAAGAAGCAGTGCCGGCCCCCGGCGGGTACGACGAGTACGAGATGTATCAGGTCCTGGAGCGCGCGTGCACAGGTGTCGGCCTCGACAGCCGTGGGGCATGCCTCCTACGAGGACACACCAACGCGGTCCTCCTCCTCGAGACGGAGCAGGTCGTTGTCAAGATCGCCCGGCGGGGATCTCGCATCGACGACGTCGCGCGCACCGTCGCATTCGTCCGCTGGCTGATGGACGTCGGCTTCCCCACTGTTCCCCTGCATCACGTCGACCAGCCCGTCGTGGTCGATGGGCATGCCGTCACCTTCTGGACCTATCTGCCTCAGCCCGAACGGCCGGTGGCAGCCGAGCGGCTCGCCAAACCCCTGTACGCCCTCCACACCTTGCCCTCACCCGGGCTGGCCTTCCCCGAGCACGACAACATCAGGGCGATCCGACGCTCGCTCTCAGCCATCACCTGCTTGCCGCCCGACTCGGTCCGGTTCCTGTCGGGCGAGGCGGACCGCCTCGAAGCGGAGCTCAGCGGTGTGGGGTTCGCCCTGGGTAAGGGCCTGATACAGGGTGACCCTCAGCACCGGAACGCGCTGCACACCAGTGACGGCGACGCCGTCCTGTGCGACTGGGACACGATCGCCTGCGGTCAGCCCGAGTGGGACCTGGTGACGGTCGAGGTCCATTGCCGGCGTTTCGGCTACGGCCAAGGCCACTACCGGGCCTTCGCCGACACCTACGGATGGGACGTCACTCGCTGGCCGGGTTACCGGACCTTGGCTTCCATTCGAGAACTGCGCATGATCACGACAAATGCTCGTAAAGTGCATCATGCGCCTGCAAGCCTGGCAGAAGTGCAAAAGCGCGTGGAGGGGCTGCGGAACCAGGACGACAGGCTTCAGTGGAACATCCTGTAGCCATACGAACCCGGCCACGCCCAGCGCGGTTGATGCCGACCGGGTAGAAGAGCAGTGTCTCGCTGTGGCTGGAGGCGAGGCGTCCAGCAGGTTCGCCGAGCACCAGTGCCCCCTCAGCGTCCTCCCACCACAAGCGAGATCCAACTGGCTCGGGCTGACGGACGATGGCCTGCCCGCCCTCACCACACGCCGCAATCGTGCCCCGATCCCGCGTCTGGCCTGCCTCAGACGCGTACTTGTCACGCACCGGGCGGGCGCCATCGCCCCGACGTGAAATCGTTGAGGAGCTGTCGGCTGGCTACGGTGAACGGGTGGTCTGCTCCCAGATCGCGTTCCCGGCTGGCGACGACATCCGTCATGATCTCGATCGCCGCGTCCATGTGGCCTCGTGCGGCCTGGGTTCGGGACAGGAGCTGCTGGGCCGAGAGTGCGATCGGGTAGTCGGGGCCGAAGCGTCGCCGGTATGCCTCGGTGACCAGCCGGATCTCCTCGTCGGCCTCGTCGAAACGGCCCAGCAGGTACAGCGCCCAGGCATGGTTGTGGTGAGCGCCCAAGGTCACCGTGTGGTCGGGGCCGAGGAAGCGGAGGCAGTCCCAGGGCAGGGAAAGCAGCGCGCCGTCTTCTTCGGCGACGATCTCGGACGCGGAGAGCAGGACCAGCAGGCTTGAGCGGGAGCGCAACGTCAGTGGGTGGGCGGGGCCCAGTGCCCTTCGCCTGCCGGCGACCGTGGACCGCAGGAGCAAGATGGCCTCGTCCCGTCTCCCGAGGTTTCCGAGTACGAGCTGCAGGCCGTGGGCGCTGTCCAGGGTGTCGGGATCGTCGGCCCCAAGCAGTCGTTCCTGGGCGGCGCGGACGCACCCGAGCTGTAGTTCGGCCTCGGCGTACCTGCCCAGCCGGAACAACGCTCGTCCGGCCCTGGAGCGGGCGGCCAGTACGAGGCGGTGCTCCGGGCCGAGCTGCCGCTCGCCGAGGTCCGCGGCGGCCCGGGCGGTCTCCCAGGCGGACAGGTAGTCTCCGGTGCGGTGCAGGGCGATGGACAGCCGGGTCGCCACGGCCAGCGCGTCGACCGTTGTCGGCGGGTCACTGACGCGCCGCAGCACCGCGAGGGCGTGGGGCACCAGCAGCCGAAGCAGCGGATCGTAGGGGCCCGCGTCGGGCACAGCGGGCACGGCCGCGTCGAGCAACCGGACCGCCGTGGTGCTCAGAGCCGGCACCTTGTCCGCCGGGGTCGCTGCCGCGACGCTGTCGAGCAGCACCGCGTGACTCTGTGCGCAGCGCTCGCCGACGTCGACCAGTTCGGTCAGCGACTGGTCCAGCAGCGCTCTCAGTGCGGTTTCACAGCGGGCGCGGGGAAGAACACCGCTGATCTCGGGGCGGTTGAGCAGGGACAGCGGCAGCGGTTCGGGGGCGAAGCGCGACAGGAGCCTGAGCAGTGCGGTGGCTTCGGGCAGGCCGCGGGCTTCGAACGCGTCGAGTGTCAGTTGCCACGTCAGGCCGACCAGGTGCCGGGGATCCTCCTGCGACAAGGCATCGGCTCCCTGGTCGATGAGCTCGACTCCTTCCCCTTCTTCGAGACGTTGCCCGTAGGTCTCCATCGTCCAGGGATCGAGCACTTGCTGGGACAGGAAGCCGCCTGCCAGTGTGAGAGGGTGGTAAGTGATGTGTTGTCCGTTTCGCGCTTGCGGCTGGGCCTGTCGGGCTGGCGGTGGCCTCTCCGGGTGGCTATGGCCGTGGCTGGGTGAACAATCCCTGCTCGGACTCGATCAGGATCCCGCGTTCGACCAGCCGCTTGAGCTTCAGCCGGACGTTGTTGACGTTGCTGGGCGCGATCTCCAGATCCATCGCCTCGCAGACCGCCCGTGCACGCAGCGGGGCGTCGGCCGCGGCGAACACCGCCATGATCTGCCGGTAGGCCGGATGGTCCGGCAGCTTCGCGGCCGGCGGCGTCGGCGGGGACGGATCAGGCAGCGCCAGCAAGGTCTTGCGGGTGATGCGGACCTCTTCGGCGACCCGGTCGAACTCCTCCAATTGCGCGGTGAGTTCCGCGATGCGTCCCCGCGTGGCCTCGGCCTGCGCGGCGATCTCGCGCTCTTGCTCCTCCAGGCGCGCCAGCACCGCTGGCAAGGTCAGCTCGCCGCCGCTCATGCGCCGCGCCAAGGTGGGGGTGGAGGTCGAGGTGAGCATCCGGGCCATCCGGTCGCTTATGGCCCAGTACACCCTCGACTCGGCGGAGGCGGGCCGGTGCTCGTAGTCCCGTACCAGCCTGCGGTGCAGCATCATGATCCCGTTCACCTGTTCCACCACCCACCTCTTGGGCTGCGGGACGAACCCGCTGGCTGCCGGGTTGCGCTCGACGACTTCGACGTCGATGCCCACCTTCTGCCCGTGGTCGATGACGGCGGTCTTGAACCCCTGGTCCACCAGGGCCTTGTGCACCGTGTCGGTGTCGGCGGCGACCTTGTCCAGCAAGGCGATGCCGGCGGCGTTGTCGTGTGCGGACGCGGCCAGCACCACTACCGCGATCACCAGACCGAGAACATCAACTGCCAGGCCGCGCTTGCGGCCCGGGACTTTTTTTGCCGCGTCCCTTCCGGTGGTGTCGGCGGGCACCCCGGCGGCCGCGTGCAGGCTCTGGGTGTCGAGCACCACCAGGCTGGGGTCGGCCTTGCGCCCCCGGCTCTCGCGGACCTGCCATCGCAGCAGGTCGTGGATGGTCTGGTCGGTGCCGTCGTCGCGCCATTTGTAGAAGTAGTACTTCACCGCGCCGGGCGGGGGCAGGTCGTGGGGGAGGTAGTCCCACTGGCAGCCGGTACGGGACTGGTGGAGCAGGGCGTTGACGATCTCCCGCATCTCGTAGGCGCCCTGGTGGCCGCTGACGGAGGGATGCTGAGCCTTCCAGGAGGCGATGACGGGCTCGATCAGGGCCCACCGCTCGTCGGACAAGTCGCTCTTGTAGGGCTGGCGGTCGCTCACGAGGAACACTCCAGCACGACAGGACTCCCTGATCAGCCCCGATACACCTGTGCCACACATTCCAGCGACAACAAACGCGGCATCACGTCACATACCGCCCTCTGAGTGCGCATGCCGGGGCGCTCTTTCTGCTCGAGCCCGGCGGCGAAGTCCCGGTCCTGGACGCGAGCGTCGGGATGCCCACGGGGTTTGTCAGTCTCCTGCGACGGGTGGCTGTCCTGGCCGACGTTGCCAAAGCGATACTCGAGCGGCATCTGGTGTGGGTCGGTTCCGGCGAAGAGGTCGCCCGCCGCTATCCCCACCTGGCCCTGACCTTCCCGTTCGTGGGCGCCGTTGCGGCGGCCCCACTCGTGGCAGGTCCCCGCGTGTGGGGCACCAACTGGCCACTGCGGGCCACTGCCCGCCCCTGCTGCGCCACGCCGGCCTGCACACCGACATCCTGGCGGCACCGCCAAGGCCTCTGCTGGGCGTCGACCTCGAGGCGGAGTACCCCACCACCGACTTCCCTCTGCCGCCCGGCGCCCTCCTGGCCCTCTACACCGACGGGCTCATCGAAACCCCTGGCACCGACCACGAAACCGCCCTCATCGACCTCGCGACAGTCCTTTCCAAGGCCACCGGGCCGCTCGACGACATCGCCGACGCACTTCTCGTCCACGCCCAGCCGCCAGGCGACCGTGCCGACGACACCGCCCTCCTGCTGTTGAAGGTCTATTGAGGAATCGAGCCAGGATCCTCCTCCGGCGCAGCAGGTAACGCCGCCACCGCCTGGTCATTCCGGCGTGGAGGTGAAGGGGATGCCACCGTGGGCGCCGGTGCTCCCTCAAGCACCGGCGCCCACTCACCCCTGCCCGAGGTGGCTTCTGGGTGTTTTCTCAGAGGTGGTTGTCAGGGGACGAGGATGAGGCGGATCGGGTCGCCGATCTTGTTCTCCAGCCGGTTGACCGCGGCGGCGGCGTCGGCGAGCGGGATGTGGTCGGTGATGGAGGGGGCCAGGTCGAGGCGGCCGGCCGCGGTCAACCGGACCAGCTCGGTGACGGACTCGGGGAAGCCGCCGTAGTGGCCGCGCACCTGCTTGCTCAGGTAGTTGAATGTCAGGCCCTCGCTGATGGTGAGCGGGTGCGGCGTGATGCCGACCAGGATCAGGGAGCCGCCCAGGCCGAGTACGGAGGCGGCCTGCTCGCGGACGGCGGGGACGCCGGCGCAGTCGAAGGCGAAGTCCAGGCCCCGTCCGCCGGTGGCCGCGCGTACCTGGTCGGCGAAGTCGGGTGCGGCCGGGTCCAGGGCCAGGTCCGCGCCGAAGGCCAGGGCACGTTCGCGGGCGCTGGGCAGCGGGTCGACGGCGATGATCGGTGCGGCGCCGACCAGGCGGGCGAGACGCACGTTGTGGGCGCCGACTCCGCCCACACCCCAGACGCCGACGGACTGGGCGGGTCGGACGCCGGCGGTGGCGACGACGGCGGCGTAGGGGGTGGAGACCGCGTCGGGGATGATCGCGGCCTGGTCGAAGGGGAGGCTGTCGGGAATGGGGATGAGGGTGTCCTCGCGGGCGACGGTGTACTGGGCCCAGCCGCCGTCGTAGTCGATGCCGGCGGTGAGCATCTGGGTGCAGGGGCGGCGGCGTACGCAGTCGGCGCACCGGCCGCAGGTCTTGCCGGCCTCCAGGGTGACGCGGGTGCCGACGGTCAGGCCGCGCTTGAGGTCGGGGCCGAGGGTGTGGATCACGCCGGATACCTCGTGGCCGACGGTGACCGTGTCAGAAGTGGCGAACAGCGGGACGAGGGAGCCGTCGATCAGGTGGACGTCGGAGAGACAGACGCCGGCGGCCTTGACCTCGATGAGGACCTCGCCCGGGCCGGGCACGGGGATCGGGACCTCTTCCACGGCGAACTTATTGCTGTCCAGGTGGAAGCGTCCGGCGAGCATGGTGTCCATGGGGATCTGCTTTCTGTGAGGCTTTTCGTGGGCGGCACCGCCCGGCGGTTCGGGCCGGCGGTGCCGGGCGGTTCTGCTGGGATGGGTGGGACCGGGAGGCGTACGGCCAGGGAGGGTTGCCGCATGCCTCCCGGCGTCTGGGGATCAGGCGAAGACGTCCTGCTGGTAGCGCTCGTCGGCCTCCAGCTGGGCGAGCCACCGCTGGGCTGCCGCGTCGCCGCCGCCGGTGTGCTCGCGGTAGACCGCGGCCAGGGCCTCGCGGACGGCGGGCGCCATACGTCGGCCGTCGCCGCAGACGTAGACGTACGCGCCGTCCTGAAGCGCCTGCCACAGCGTGTCAGCGGCGCCCGCGATGGCGTTCTGCACGAACCGGGCCGGGTGGCCGGTCACCGCGGAGAAGGCGGTGTGGACCCGGGCGATGCCGGACAGCTCCCACGTCTCCATCTCGTCCCGGTAGAAGTAGTCGTGCTCCGGGTGGCGGCAGCCGACGAAGACCTGGGACAGGCCCACCTCCGTGCCGTTCTCGTACTGCCGGGCGCGCTCCTCCAGGAAGCCGCGCAGCGGTGCGATGCCGGTGCCGGGGCCGATGAGGATGAGCGGTGTCGTGGGGTCGACGGGCGGGGCGAAGGTCGGGGAGGGCACGCGGACGTAGCCGTAGACGACGTCTCCGGGCTCCAACCGCGCCATGTAGGAGGAGCAGGTGCCGCGGTACTGGCCGTCGCCGGACAGGGCCGGGCCTTCCAGCAGGCCGACAGTCAGGCGTACCTGGCGCGGATTGGCCAGCGGGGAGGAGGAGATGGAGTAGAAGCGCGGACGGATCGGGCCCATCATCTCCAGGAAGACCGCGAGCGGGAGTTCGACGGCGGGGAAGCGCTCCAGCAGGGTGAGCACGGAGACGCGCTTGTCGAGGATCTCCTTCTGGTACCGCTCTCCGGCTTCCTCGGTGTCGGCCGTGTACGTCTCCAACTGCGGCCTGGTCCAGGGGCACTCGGTGTACTCGGCCAGGGTCTGTATCTGGGAGCGGGTGGCCAGGTCCTGCAGTTCCAGGAACTCGGTGAGCAGCAGACCCGCGGTGACGGGCGTGCCCACCGGCAGGTGAGTCCGGCCTCCTGCGGGCTGCTCCAGCCGGAGCACCTGGTCGCGGTCGACGCCAAGCCGTGCGAGGGCGCGGTCGACCAGCGCGGGCTCGTTCTTGGCGAAGACGGCCAGGTGGTTGCCGGTGTCGTAGGTGACGTCCTCGGGCAGCTCGATGGTGATCGACTTCGCGGAGGGGCGCGGCGGCTCGATGCTGAAGTCCCACAGCCCGGTCGCGTCGGACACGAGCTCCTCGTTGGCCACCACCGTCAGCGGGTAAGCCTGCTCGGAGACGATCGCAGGCCGTACGTCCGCCTCGGTCAGCAACTGCACTTCATAGCGCGGGCCGCTGGCCTCGGAGGTGTCGGCGGCGTACTCCTCGGCCAGGGTGGCCCACAGGCCGTCCATCCAGCGACTGGCCATGCCGTCGAAGTCCCCGGCGGCGTCCGCGATGCCGCGCTCGACGAGCGGCGTGGCACCGGCGGCCAGCAGTGCGGCTTCGATCCGCTTGGGGAACGCCTGGTAGGTCGCAACCCACTGGGTGTTGCCAGCCCCGAGCAGCGCGAATCGCACCCTGGACAGCGAGCCTTCGGGCAGTCCGGCGGCGATCAGCTCGTCGAAGCGCTGGGCGTTGTCGGGCGCCTTGCCGTTGTAGCTGGCGGCGACGACGACCAGCAGCCCATCGGTGGGCAGGTTGTCGCCCAGCTCGTCCAGGCTCGTCAGCGTGGTGCCGAACCCTGAGCGCTCGCCGCGGTCGGCGATCGTGCGTGCCAGGTCCTCGCACGAGCCCAGGCTGGAGCCGTATGCGACGGTGAGATTCACGCCGACGCCGCTGACCACGGCCTGCTGCCGCTCGTTGTCGCTCCGGACGTCGGCGGCACCGAAGACGGTCCGCTCCTGGTCCTGGCGGGTGCGTATGACGAGTTCGAAGTCGCCGGGCTTGCGGGTCAGCGCTTCCCGGACGTCCATCTTGTAGTCGTTCGGGTCGGCGAACTTGAACTTCTGCAACACCAGCGCCAGGGCCAGGCGGGCCTCGGTGAGCGCGAACTGCCGGCCGATGCAGGCGCGCACGCCGTTGCCGAACGGCTTGTAGGCGTGCGGGTGCTGCTGCACGCGGTTCTCCGGCAGCCACCGGTCGATGTCGAATTCCTCCGGCCGCTCCCATGCCTTTGGGTGGGTGTGCAGCGGGCCTTCGAGGATGAGGACCTTCGTGCCCTTCTTCAGCTCGTAGCGGCCACCGATGACCGTGTCCTCCCGCGCCGTCTTGCCGAACAGCGGGATGGGAGCCCACAGGCGCAGGGTCTCCTCCAGGATCCGCGGGATGACGTCCAGCTGCATGATCGTGTCGTAGTCCGGGACGGTGTCGCCGGGCAGCAGGCGGTCCACCTCGGCGTAGGCCTGGGCCAGCACATGCGGGTTACGCATCAGCGAGTACGTGGCGAAGGACAGCAGGCCGCTGGTGGTCTCGTGGCCCGCGATCAGGAACGTCACCACCTGGTCGCGGACGTTGTCATCGGTCAGCTGCTTGCCGGTCTCCGGGTCGGTCGCCTCCAGCATCAGGCCCAGCAGGTCCTCCTCGCCGCTGCCCTTCCCCTGGCGGCGCTCCTTGATCACGCTGTCGACCAGGTCCCGCATCAGCTGGATGTTCTCGCCGTACTTCTTGGCGTCGGCCTTGCGCATCTTGGTCATCACCGGCAGTTCCTGGGAGCGCCGCAGCGACTCCACCAGCGCGCCCAGCAGTGCGTTGAGGAAGGGGTGCAGCTCCTCCTTGTCGAAAGAGTCGAACCGGTAGCCGAACCCCGTCAGGGCGATGGTGTCCAAGGTCAGCCGGGTGTAGTCGTCGGTGATGTTGACCGGCTGCCCCTCCCTGCCCTCCCACTTGCCCGCCAGGTTCTGCGCGATCTCCAGCATCTGCCCGTAGTAAGCCTTCATGGCGCGCTGGCTGAAGGCCGGCAGGAGGATCCGGTGGGCCATTCCCCATTCCTCTTCGTGCTGATGCGCCGTGAACAGGCCCGCGCCCGTGAAGTCCCGGACATGGTTCAGCGGCGTCTTCTCGATCTGCTTGAAGAACCGCGTCTCGTCGCAGACCTCGGCCACCAGGTCCGGGTCAGTGACGAAGACCTGCTCGATGCCGGCGATGTTCAGGCTGAAGATGCCCTCGGGGAACTGCTTGGACAGCTCGGCGAAGTAGGCGAACGGGTTGGTGCCGGGGACCTGCGTGGTGTGGCCGAGGAGGGGGATCCCGCGCGGGGACGGGATGGGACGCAGATCGGTCACGGGTTGCGTGGCCATGGCTTGCTCCTTTGTGCGGAGAAATGTAGGGGGGCGGGCAAGGGCTCTGTGGCATGCCTGGGACGCCGCCGATGGACAGCGAGGCCCCCGATTTCCATACGCCGTATGGAACTGTCTACAGTGGTACCATACGACGTATGGAAACTCAAAAGAAGGCACCCCGGGGGACGAGGAAGAGGGACGTACCGCTCACCAAGGACGGGATCTGCGCCAAGGCCCTGGAACTCATCGACGCCGACGGGGTCGAGGCGCTGACCATGCGCAAACTTGCGGCGGCGCTGGACGCGAACCCGATGTCGCTGTACCACCACGTGCCGAACAAGGACGCCGTACTGCGCGGCGTGACCGAACGCGTCGGCTCACAGTTCCGCACACCGGAACGGGAGGATGCCCCCTGGCAGGACCGGCTGCGGCAACTGGCGCTGGACTTCAGGGCGCTGGCGCACCGTCACCCCAAGCTGATGGGGTACTCCTTCGGGCGCGCCGACTTCGTCCAGCCGGACGACCCGTTCTGGCGTGGACTCACGGACACCCTCGCCGCCTCGGAGCTGTCCGCTGAGGAGGTCCCGCGCGTCGCCGCCACCCTGCGCGCCGTGTTCACGGGTCTGCTGGTCAGCGAACTGACGGGAGCGCTACAGCGGTGGAGCACCTTCCCCGGGACGACGGGCCCCGGCAGGATCGAGGCCCCCGCACCCTCGAACGACGTGATCGACACGATGTTCAACTGCGCGCTGGACGCCGCGATCGCCGGCGTGGAGAACCACCCCGCGCGCACCCGCGAGACGGGGTGACGGGCGGCAGCTGCGTGTCTCTGATCCCGGCCGGAGCAGCTCCGGGAGTGGTCGAGAAGACGCGTGGGGTCATAGGCGGATGATGACGAGAGCGATGTCGTCGGGAGCGCCCCCGGCGACGTCGAGCCGGGCCAGCAGTGCGTCGGCCAGCAGGTCAGGTGGGAGGGTCGGGTCCTGGGCCAGGGCTGTGGTCAGTCGTTCCAGGCCGGCGTCGATGTCCTCGTCGTGGCGCTCGATGAGGCCGTCGGTGTACAGCACGAGGGTGTCTCCCGGGATATAGGGGAGGCCGGCCTGGGGGCGCGGGACATGGTACTCGCGTGCGCCGAGTGGCGGGTCGGTGGCCTGGTCCAGCTGTTCGCAGGTCCCGTCGGAGTGGAGCAGCACGGGTGGTGGGTGCCCGGCGCTGCTGTAGATGATCAGCCTGCCGCGGGTATCGATGAGTACCTTGACCGCGGTGGCGGCCATCGCGCCGTCCACGGAGCGGGCGTAGAGGCCGAGGATTTCCAAGGCCTGGGCGGGGCTGGGGATGGCGCGGATCACGGCGCTCAGGGCGCTGCGGAGCATGCCCATGACGGCCGCGGCGTGCAGGCCGTGGCCGACGACGTCTCCGACCGCCACGGCGTAGCGGTCGGGTGGTAGGTCGACAACGTCGTACCAGTCGCCGCACACGTTGAGTGAGGTCGTCGCGGGCAGGTAGCGCACGGCGATGTTGGTGTGCCGATCCAGGTCGGGGACGGAGAGCATGGCTTCCTGCAGGGTGACGGCGACCCGCTGTTCGCGGGCGTGGGCCCGGCGCAGTTCCTGGTTCAGCCGGTGCAGCTCTCTGGCCCGCGCATACGGCTCGGCGACCATGCCCTGCGCCCGCTCGGTCGGCTCCTCGCCGAGCGGGCGTGCCCGGGAGGAGTGGACGAAGGCCGTGACGTCCGCTACCTGTTGGATGATCCACTTCACACTACTGTCAGGTCCGCAAATGGGGGTGTGGATCACGGACCACCATCGCTCCTCGAACGCGCCAGGCCGGTCGGGGACGGGAAGGTCGTACCGCTGGAGCACCACGGTTTCCGGTTTCCCGGTGCGCAGAAGCCGGTGGAGTGACACTTTCAGGCTCTGTTCCACGTCGTCGCGGACGCCGCGACTGTCCGGCAGGACGTCGAAGAAGTGCCGCCCGATCAACCCCTCCTCGGTCCTGCCGATGGTCCGCAGGCATGCCGGGTTGACGTAGCGAATCACCAGGTCCGCATCCAGCACCAGGTACGGGCTTGGGGTGGCGTCGAAGAACGCCGTGAAATCGATGTCAGCCGTCATGGTCATCAGGTGCGGTGCAGTCGCTGACCGAGGTGCCCATCCCACTGCACGGGTGCCGCTTCGCCGCTCGTCCGTGACTGGCCGGTCCGGCCCCTGTGATCAGTGCTGGGGATGCGGTCGGTGGAACAGGGGCCGCCGATGTGCGGCAGTGCCGCCCGGAGCGAGACGGCCGACTTCGACGCGCATCCTGATGGCCTGGAACACCTCGACCACGCCGAGGACCACGGCCATGACACCCACCGCCAGGGTGAGTGCGGCGATCGAGGTGAACGGCGAGACGATCAGCACGATGCCCGCCAGAGTGCTGATGATCCCGTAGAACAGCTGCCAGCCGCGTGCCGGCATGTCCTCGGCGGAGGCCGCCGCAGCCGTCACCATGATGCCGCGCAGCAGCCAGCTGAAGCCGATCCACAGGGCGAGCAGAAAGATCGACTGCAGAGTGCCCCGGAAGCAGATCAGCCCCAGCAGGACGGAGAGCGCACCCGTGAGGAAGTGCAGCACCCGAAGATGCCGGGGGACGTGCGTACCGAAGGCGGCGGCCAGCTGGAAGACGCCGGTGACCAGCAGGTAGATGCCGAAGAGTACGCCGACGACCCGCAGCGTCTCCTCCGGCCAGGCGAAGACCACGACGCCCAGGGTGATCGTAGCCAGGCCCGTGGTGAGCAGGATCTGCCAGCCCATGTTCGCCAAGGCGCCAAGGCCTTCGGTCAACGGGGCGTCTTGCGGCTCGGTGCCGCGCGAAGGGCCGGTGCCCGGGGAATCAGAGGGATAAGTCATGCCGCTGCCTCCTCCTGGAACAGCAGGACCGGGCCGTACACCTCCATCGTCACTCACCCGGCCCTGTTTCGCCTGGCGGCGGCCTTCGCAAGCCCGGTCAGGAACGGCCGCGGCGGTGCAGCAGGCCACGCAGCCACGCGAGCAGCGACGGGCCACCCCTGCGCGGGTAACGTCGGCCGTTCTGTGCCCGCAGATCATCCGCGACGTCGTACCGCTTCACATACGCACTGAAGAACGTCTGCAACGTGGCCACCACCGGAATGGCCATCAGCGTGCCGGCCACACCGAGCAGCGCGGTGCCCGCGATCACGGAGCCGAAGGCCACCGCTGGATGGATGTCCACTGTTTTGGACGTGAGTTTCGGCTGGATCAGATAGTTCTCGAACTGCTGATAGACCACGACGAAGACCAGCACCCACACCGCGTACCAGGGGTCGACGGCGAACGCGGCCAGGATGGGCACGGCCCCGGCCAGATAGGTGCCGATGACCGGGATGAACTGCGACACCACCCCCACCCACACGGCGAGCGCAGGGGCATACGGCACACCCAGCACCGCCAGCATGACGAAGTGGGCGACCGCGGAGATCAGGGCCATCAACCCCCGGGAGTAGAGGTATCCGCTCGTCTTGTCGACCGCGATCTCCCAGGCCCGCAGCACCTCGGTCTGCTTGGCCGGTGGCAGCAGCGAGCACAACGCGCGGCGCAGCCGGGGTCCGTCCACGGCGAAGTAGAAGGCGAACAGCAAGATCGTCAGCAGCCGGAACAGACCGCCCAGCGCGGAAGCCGAGAAGTCGAACACACCGCCCGCGCTCTTCTGCACGTACGTCCGCAGCCAGTCCGGGCGCAACAGCCGGCCCTGGATGTCGACCCGCGACAGTTCCGTGTGGAACGTCCGGTTGATCCAGCCGATGAGGGAGTCGAAGTACCGCGGGAAGTGCTCGACGATGCCGCTGATCTGGCCCGCCAGGAACGAGCCGAACAGCGCGAAGAACCCCGCCACCCCGAGGACCACGGCGAGACACACCAGAAGGGCGGCCAGGCCCCGGCCAATCCCCCGCGCCACCATCCGGCCGATCGGCGGCTCGATTCCCAGCGCCAGGAAAGACGCGATCAGAATGCCGACCAGCAGACCAGTAAGCCGGTGGAACGCCCAGCTGCCGAGCTGGAATGCGGCCACCAGGGCAAGGCAAGCACCATGGCCCGCGGCAGCCACCGGGGCATCCGGGCGGCACCGCCCGCCTCTGCGGCCTCGGCCCCGGAAGACGAGGGCCTTTCAGGCGGCTGCGGCTCCTGGCCGGGGTCCGGCTGCGTCATCGACGGTCGCAGCGGAGACAAGGGGGCTCAACAGCCCGCCGGGCGGCCGTGGATGCACTGAGCGGAGGGGGCCCCGGCCGGGTCGACTGCCTGACCACCAGCTCGGACACGTGCTCGCGGGAGAACACGCCGGCCACCGGCGTGCCGTCGTGCCCCGGCTCACGAGTGCGCATGGGCGACGAATCCAGCACAGGCGCGTGGGTGCCCGACCGGCCACAGGCCAACGGTCCATACAGAACAGACAGTTCCAGCGGGATTCCGACATTTTCTGGTCTGTTGACCATCACCCTTCCTGTCTAACCTCTGCCGGGCCCCCGCGCATGTCCGGGGCGCCGCTGACCGAGACCGACGGCGTGCAACGGCGCGGCATATCCGGTCACGGTAGTGAGACCCCGTGGCGAGCCGCCCTGGGCAGGGCGACGGCCACGTCCCACACTGTCCCGACTTGTCCTCCGCCATGGCACTGCCACGCGAGTAGCAGTCGCCCGCCGGATATGTTCGAATTGGCGAGAATCCTCCTTTTAGGGCAATCGGAAGGGCAGGACCATGACGCAGATGACGGACCGCATCACCCAACTGACGGATTGGTCGAAGCACGCACAAGAGCAGGTGCAGAGTGCCATCGCCAAGGACCAGGAGGATCTGGCGGCCGCGATCGAACAGGTTCAGCGGGAGACGGAACAGCGGGCAGAGCAACTCCGCCGTGAGGGAGCCGCGCAGAAGGCCGCTGCCGCTGCCTCACTGGAAGAGGCCAGGAACAAGTGGCAGGAGCACGTAGCGAAGGTCAAGAGCCAACTCCAGGAGCGCAAGGGCGAGCTTGACGTGAAGCGTGCCGAGCTCAAGGCGGATGATGCGGAGGGGTACGCGTCGTTCGCGATCGACTTCGCCGGCTCCGCGATCCTGGAGGCGGAATACGCTGCACTGGAGGCGGTGCGGGCCCGTACGGAAGCCGAAGCTCTGGCCAGCAGGTAGGAGCCAGGTCGGGAGGACCGACCAATCTCAAGTCTCAAACGGTGCAGCGGGCTGCCCAGGGCAGAGCAGCACCACACGCCATGCCCCAGGGCAGCTCGCCAC
This sequence comes from Streptomyces caeni, assembly GCF_042678285.1. Classification (NCBI taxonomy): domain Bacteria; kingdom Bacillati; phylum Actinomycetota; class Actinomycetes; order Kitasatosporales; family Streptomycetaceae; genus Streptomyces; species Streptomyces caeni. The sequence continues at coordinate 4,816 of NZ_JBHUDX010000038.1, read as the reverse complement.
CGGGCAACTGAAAGCGCGCCTGGGTGCCTTCGCCGCCCGCGATCCCGAACAGGTCCGTCACCACGGCAGCTTGGGCCTCCAGCACCATGTGGCATCGAAGACCGCCGTGAAATCGATGTCTGTTGTCCGGCTGCGACTGGAAGCCGGCCGCCTCAGTCCCGGCGCGGCTGCCCGGCGACGGCCTCTGTTTCGCTCTCGGCCGCACCCCCAGCACTGACCGCGGCGGCTCCGGCACGGCACTCAGGCGGTACGGGAACCGCCGTATCCAGGCCGACCCCGGCTTCCACCCATGGAACCGCGCCGACCAGAGGCCCTCAAGCAGCGACTTCGGGTCCAGGTCGAATGCCTGGACTCTGTCGCTGTCGGTCGCGCGGAGGCAAGGAGGGGTCTGCCAGCCTGGTCGTACTGGACTCGATCGGTCGGTCGGCGACCGACGGGGGCGGCGGAAGTGGGTGCGGTGATGGCTGGAGCTGGGGCACGTACCCGGGTGGTGGTCGTGACAAATCCACGCTCGGGCGGCGGCAAGACTGCCCGTTTCGACCTGGTCAACCGTGCCGAGAGCATGGGCGCACGGGTCTGGTCGACCAGTGCCGAGCAGGACGCAGCGTCACTCGCCAGGCGCGCGGTCCATGAGGGGGCCGAGGTACTGGGGGTCGCGGGCGGCGACGGAACGGTATCGGCCGTGGCCGCGGTGGCCTCCGCCACGGACCGGCCGTTGCTGGTGGTCCCGGCGGGCACGCGCAACCATTTCGCCCGGGATCTGGGCCTCGACATCCGCAACCCGGTGTCCTCACTGAGTGCCGTGACCGACGGCGTGCTCACCCGTGTGGATCTCGGCGTAGTGGGCCCGCACGTCTTCGTCAACAACGTGTCGTTCGGCCTCTACGCCGACGCCCTGCTGGACCCCGGGTACCGGGAGGACAAGGCGCGCACCTTCGCGTCGCTCGCCCCCGACTACCTCAAAGGAACGCAATGGGTCGAGGCCGACGTGGACACCCCGCGGGGAACCGTCCGGTTCCCGCAAGTGGTGCTGGTTTCCAACAACCCGTACCACATCGCCACTCCACGCTACTTGGGGCGCCGCTTCACGCTCGCCTCGGGCCTACTCGGCGGCATCGTGCTCAAGGGCCCGACCGACACACCGCCGGATCTCCTCCGAGCCCTCCGCAGCCAGCTGCTGGGACAGCAGCCCGGCCCAGGTCCGGCAGGCGATGCTGCCATCGCATGGAGGGCGGCCAGCATCACGTTGCACGGCCGGGGACAGCAACTGCTGCACGCAGGGATCGATGGTGAACCCGTGACGCTGCCTCTTCCCGTCACGTGCGAGGCCCGGCCAGGCGGACTGCGAGTGCTGCTGCCAAGAGACCGACCAGGAATCCCGGTGGAGCCGGTGCCCGGGCGCCCAAGAGCACCGCGTGATCACTGAGACAGCGGACTCAGACATCTGTCCTATGACCGGGGCGGTTCATGCCGGGTCCCTGTCTGTCAGACTCCGGTGAGACGTAGAAGGTGCACGCCTCTTTGATCTGATGCAGGGCGAGACAGGACCAGGACCACCGTGACGATGACCTTTGCCGACCAGGCCGTGATGGCACGGCAGGATGGTCGGGTGACCGACGAACCCGCCGAGAAGCCGGCCCGTCCCAAGCGCAGGAGTTTCACCGCCGCGTACAAAGCGCGGATCCTCGCCGCCTACGACGCCCTGCCCGACGGCAGCCCCGAGCGCGGGGTGCTGCTGCGTAAGGAGAAGCTGTACCACTCGCATATCGAGCACTGGCGCAAGCAGGCCCGTGAAGGAACTCTTCCTGCGTCCACCGGAAAGGTCCACCGGAGTTCCGAGGCGGAGGAGCTGGCCCGGCTGCGTGCGGAGAACGCAAGGCTCAAGGCGGAGGCGGAGAAACTCGCCTCCCGCCGGCCGCCGAGCCGAGGAACTGTTCCAGTGCGGGCACAAAGTCGCCCGAGGACAGGCCGTGCAGGTAGAGCAGAGGCAGCACCTCGCTGATCTTCGGGAACTTGCGGCACCACGATGGCAGGATCGCGGAGGAGAACCGCTTGCGCTCGCCCGTGGCCTCGTCGACGCGCTTGTCGTTCACCCGCGGGGCCTTCACCTCGACCGCCCCGGCCGCGGTGGTGACCTTCCTGGGCTGGTGGTAGCCGTTGCGGACCACGAGCCGACGACCGGTCTCGTCGCGCTGGTCGACCAACTCGGCTATATAGGCGTTGACTTCGGCCTCCAGGGCCGCCGCGAGCATCCGCCTCGCCCCCTCCCGGACGATCTCGTCGATCAGGGAGCCGTTCGGTGTGGTGCCGTCGTCGTTGACTACGCTGAGCACGGGCGTGCCTTCCCGACCGGTGCTGCGAACACCGGCCTACTCGATGACCATCAGTCGATCACTCGGGAAGGTACGCCCTTCGCGTGCTCCCCGAGCTCGATCCACAGGTCTTGAGCATGACTCCGGAATGGCCGATGGCGGTCCCTTGCACGGACAAGACCGCAGTGTCCCGACTCAGCGAAGGTGAACGACGTTGAGTCCGAGACCGGTGATGGGTCATCTTGACCCGAGTTCGCCCCTTCGACCGAAGGACGCGTCGCATTCCCCGCGGCCGCTGCCTCTGCGCCTCGTAATGTCGGCGCCCCCACCCATAATTCACCCATCACCGAACACATATTCAGGAGGTCTGCTCGTGCCCGCGCTTCATGACTTCACCACCTGGCAACCCCTGCTGCGCCTGTTGTACGCCGCCCACACGGAAACGCTCACCGCACCCGGCGGGCATGTGGCGGGGCAGATCAGTCCCGGAGCATGTAGTGTTCCGCTTCCGTTCCGGCCGCCGCAGCCGGGGCGTGCCTCACAGGTCTCCGACAGCCAGGAGCAGTTCGACGCTGTGGGCCAGATCGTCGAAGCACTCAAGGAGAACGGCAGCGACGGAGTCTCCTTCGTCGTGGAGGCCTCTTCTGCTCCCAGCGGTATCCGGCTGCATCTGATCAGATTGGGCTCTTCAGCGGAGCCGGGTGTCGCGACCGCGCACCCGGGCACGCTTCTTCTCGCGGACGGGGCACTGCCCGAGCCGGTGCGCCGCCTGCCCGAGCCGGTGCCCGGCGTAGTGCCGGCTCCGTCCGCGGATGTGGAACTGCTGCAGCGCACTCTTCGCGAACGGCTCCCGGACGCGGTGGGCGCCTCCGACGAGGAGATCGCAGCGGTCGAGGCGCGTCTGGGCGTGCCGCTGCCTACCGAGTTGAGGGCCCTGTACCAGGTCGTCCGGAGCCAGTACGAGGACTGGGACGACTACCGGGAGCCGTACGACACCGTCGGCTGCGAGCTCTTTCCTCTCGGCGAGGTGTACGTCGCCGACGCGGCTTCCCGGCATGTGCCGTGGAAGTTCGGCGCCATGGAGGCGGTCGAGACGGGGCCCGAGGACGCCGTGCAGGGGCTTGTCGGCTCGCCGGGCTGGATCGTCTTCGGTGACAACGGCGGCGGAGACCGTATCGCCATCGACCTCACACCGGGTCCGGACGGGCACGTCGGGCAGGTGATCATCATCAGTCACGAGGAGAACATCGGTGCCGGGCTGGTCGCCGACTCCCTCACCGACATGGTCGTCCACCGCCACTTCGACGGCCGGCCGGTCAGAAGAACCGAACGGCCGCCACTCGTCGCCTACGTCAATCACGTCTCCGTCCCCAGCTTCGAGGCTGCCGCCCACCCCGGCCTGGAGGTCCTCAGCCTCGGGGTCTGGGAGAAGGAGCCTCTCAGCCTCGCCCCCGTCTTCGGCCTGCCGCGTCTGCGGACCCTCTCCGCCTATCCCGGTACTCTCGCCGATCCCTGTGAGATCGCCCGGCTCACCCACCTTGAGTATCTGGAACTCCCACCCGCGGAGTGGCGCGTCCTCCTCGATGCGGGGGCCGTGCCCACCGGGCTTCTCGCCGCAGGCATCGAGGCCCACCGGCAGCAGGACAACCCGTTGCAGACCATCGCCCTCGCCAACGAGATCCTCGCCCTGTACGGTCGGCCGCCGATCTCCGACATCACGGTCCTGGAGGGAGCGGTCTCATGACAGGGGCCGTTGCATGACGGCGATCCGTCCGGAACGCCGGGCCGGCCCGGAGCCGGGGTGGACGTCCCGGCTCGGGCAGGGCGTGGACACAGTGCAGGCACAGTCTCGGCGATCATGTGAGAGGGCGGTATGAGACCTGATGCCCGATTCTTCGTTTCGTGCGGGACGAGCGGGCAGGTCGTGGCGACGTCGGTCGACTACGGCCGAGGCTGGGTGAACAAGCCTGGCTCGGTCTCGGCCAGGATCCCTCGGTCGGCCAGCCGCTTGAGCTTGAGGCGGACGTTGTTGATGTTGTTGGGCGCGACCGCCAGGTCCATCGACTCGCACACCTGCCGCGCACGCAGCGGATGGTCGACCGCGGCGAACACCGCCATGATCTGCTGGTAGGCCGGATGGTCCGGAAGCTTCGGTGCCGACGGCGCGGGCGGTTGCGGGTCGGGCAGCCCCAGCAGTGTCTTTCGGGTGATACGGACTTCTTCGGCGGCCCGGCCGAGTTCATCGAGCCGTGCGGTCAGCTGCGTGATCTGTTCCCGCACCGTCTCGGCCTGCGCGGTGATCTCCCGTTCCCGCTCCTTCAGCCGTGCCAGCACCGCGCCGAGGGTCAGCTCCCCGCCGGTCATGCGGTGCGCCAGGCTGGTGTGGTCGCCCCAGTCAGCCGGCGCAGTATCACCGCGGTCATCGCCCAGTACACCCGTGAAGTTCCACCCTGATCGTGGACAGCGGTTGCTTACGCTGCGGGGGTGAAGTCCTGCTGCAGTCT
>NZ_JBHUDX010000037.1:0-8770 GCF_042678285.1 Streptomyces caeni | reverse complement strand
CCAGCTGCCCCTGCAACGCCTCGGCCGACCGCCCCGACACCACCCACGGAACGACCGGGACGGAAACACCGGCTCGCGTCTGCTCGCCCTCTTCCTGAGCCGGCGCCTCCTCCAAGATCACATGAGCGTTCGTCCCACTCGCCCCGAAGGCGGACACCCCTGCCCGACGAACTCGGCCTTGCTCGGGCGCCCACTCCCGCGCCTCCCGCAACAACTCCACCGCACCCGACGCCCAGTCCACCTGCGACGTCGGCTCATCCACATGCAACGTCTTCGGCAACAGCCCCCGCTGCAGAGCCATCACCATCTTGATCACACCACCGACACCCGCAGCCGCCTGCGCATGCCCGATGTTCGACTTCAACGACCCCAGCCACAACGGCCGTCCAACCTCCCGCCCCTGCCCATACGCCGCCAACAGCGCCTGCGCCTCGATCGGATCCCCCAGCCTGGTCCCCGTACCGTGCGCCTCCACCACATCCACATCCACCGCCGACAACCCAGCACTCGCCAGAGCCGCACGGATCACCCGCTGCTGCGACGGACCATTCGGCGCCGTCAACCCATTGCTCGCACCGTCTTGATTGACCGCACTCCCCCGCACCACCGCCAACACCCGATGCCCCAACCGCCGGGCATCCGACAACCGCTCAACCACCAGCACACCCACACCCTCGGCCCACCCCGTGCCATCCGCATCCGCCGAGAACGCCCGGCACCGCCCGTCCGCCGACAACCCCCGCTGCCGACTGAACTCCAGGAACTCCCCCGGGGCGGACATCACCGACACGGCGCCCACCAGTGCCTTTTCGCACTCGCCCGAGCGGAGTGCCTGGATCGCGAGGTGCAGGGCGACCAGGGAGGAGGAGCATGCCGTGTCCAGGGTCACCGCCGGGCCCTCCAGGCCGAGCGTGTAGGCGATGCGGCCCGAGAGGAAGCTGGCGATGTTGCCGGTGAGGAGGTAGCCCTCGTAACCCTGCGGTGCCTCGTGGAGCGCCAGGTAGTCCTGGTTGGTGAAGCCCGCGAAGACGCCGGTGCGGGTCTCACGCAGGGAGTGCGGGTCGATGCCGGCCCGCTCCACGGCCTCCCAGCAGGTCTCCAGCAGCAGGCGCTGCTGGGGGTCCATCGCCAGCGCCTCGCGCGGGGAGATACCGAAGAACCCGGCGTCGAAGTCGGCCGCGTCGTACAGGAAACCGCCCTCGCGGACATAGATCTTGCCGGGCTTGTCGGGGTCGGGGTCGTAGAGCCGCTCGACGTCCCAGCCGCGATCGGCGGGGAACTCCGAGATGGCGTCCGTCCCCTCGGCAACCAGCCGCCACAGGTCCTCGGGGGAGCGCACACCGCCCGGGTAGCGGCAGGCCATGCCGACGATCGCGATGGGCTCGCCGTTCTCCAGCGCCTTGATCCGGCGGCGGAGTTGTTCGTTCTCCTTCACCGAATTGCGTAGTGCGGCGACGATTTCTTCGGTCGATGCAGCCACTTGTCCGGCCCCTTCGCAATGCCGTTGGACGCTAGTTCTGGCGGGACGCGATCCTGACGAGTTCTTCGATGTCCATGGCGTCGACCTCGGCCGCTAGGTCCTCGCCGTCGTGCGGGTCGCTCCCGCGTGTGTCGCCCTGGGCGGCCGCCTCATCGTCGGCCTGCGCGGCGGCCAGTTCGCGCAGTTGCTCGAGCAGGCCCACCTCTCGGAGGCGGCTCAGCGGGATGACGCTGATCAGCTCCTTGACGTAGGTCTCGTCCTCGCCGGGGTCCGCCGGCTGCCGGTGGCCGTTTCCGGCGGCGGCCGGCCGTTCCGGCAGGAGTTGCTCGCGCAGGTGTTTCGCAAGCTTGGCGGGGGTCGGGAAGTCGAAGACCAGCGTGGCGGGCAGGGCGAGCCCGGTGGCGGTCTTGAGGCGGTTGCGCAGCTCGACGGCGGTCAGCGAGTCGAAGCCGATCTCCTTGAGGGCGCGCTCCGCCCGGATGCCGGTGTCGGAGGTGTGTCCGAGGACCGCCGCCACCTCCGAGGTGACCAGCTGCAGGATCCGCTTGCGCTGCTGGGCGAGCGGGAGTGCGGCCAAGGTTGCGGCCAGCTGGGGCGGCTGCTCCGGTGTGGCCGGTGCCGTGCTGTCGTCGCGCAGTCGCCGTGCCTCGGGCAGGTCACCGAGGAAGGCGCTGGCGCGGCGCAGGGTGAAGGCGGGCAGGAAGAGTTTCCAGTCCATGGCCGCGACGGTGAGAGTGGCGCGGTGTTCGGCGACGGCCTGTGCCACGGCGATGATCGCGAGATCCGGGTCCATGGTCAGGACGCCGCTGCGGTCGAGCTGCCGCCGCTTGTCGTCGGCGAGCATGCCGCCGCTGCCCCAGGATCCCCAGGCGATGGAGGTGGCGGGCCGGCCCTGGGCGCGCCGCCGGTGGGCGAGCGCGTCGAGGTAGCTGTTGCCGGCCGCGTACGACCCCTGTTCGCCGCTGCCCCACACTCCGGCGACGGAGGAGAACAGCACGAACGCCTCCAGGTGGGTGTCGTCGATCAGTTCGTCGAGGTGCCGGGCGCCGATCACCTTGGTGGCGAGGGCGCCCGCGAACTCGCCGGGGTCCGTCTCGGCGAGCGGGACGTAGTCGACGGCGCCCGCGGTGTGGACGACCCCGCGCACCGGGCCGTGTGTCTCCGCTTCACGGATCAGCGCGGCGACCTCCTCCCGGTCGGTCACGTCACAGGCGGCAATCGTCACTCCCGCGCCCAGCGCCTCCAGTTCGGCGGCGAGTTCGCTTGCGCCCGCAGCGTCCGGTCCGCTGCGGCTGGCCAGCACCAGATGGTCGGCGCCCGCGCCGGCCGCCCACCGCGCCATGCGGGCGCCGAGCGAGCCGGTGCCGCCGGTGATCAGCACGGTCCCCGTCGGCCGCCAGGCGGGCGTGGCGGTGTCGTCGTACCGTCCGGCGCGGGTGAAGCGGCGGGCTAGGAGACCGGACGGCCGCACGGCGACCTGGTCCTCGCCGGTGGCGCCGGACAGGGCGAGCAGCAGCCGGTCCACGGTCTGCGGGGTCGGTGTCTCGGGCAGGTCGACCAGGCCGCCCCAGCGCTGCGGGTGCTCCAGTGCGGCGACGTAGCCGAGTCCCCAGACCAGCGCGCCGGCCGGGTCGGCGGCCTGACCGTCGTCGGGCGCGACGGCGAGCCGTGTGGCGCACCAGAGCGGTACGTCGGCGTCGAGGTCGCCGAGGGTCTGGAGCAGGCTCAGTGTGGCGGCGACTCCCCTGGTGATTCCCAGGTGTTCGGGGGCCGGGCCGGTGTCGAGGGAGAGCAGGGAGACGATGCCCGCAACCGGTGCGGCGGTGGCCGTGCGCAACTGGTCGGCGAGTGCCGCACGGTCCAGGGACGCGAGTGTCAGGGCGAGGTGGCGGACGTCGGCGCCGCGCCCGGCGAGTCCGTCGACGACGGCCGTCACCCAGGCGTCGTCCTGGCCCACCTCGCTGCAGACCAGCCAAGTCCCTGTCGTCTCGGCCTCGTTGGCGGCCGGCACCGGCTGCCAGGTGGTCCGATACCGCCACCCGTCGAGCCTGCCCTGGTCCTGTCGTCGGCGGCGCCACGACGCGAGGGCGGGCAGCACCGCCCCTAGCGGTTCCACGAGGCCGTCGTCCGCGATGGACGCGGCCAGCGTCTCCAGGTCGCCGTCCTCCACGGCCCGCCAGAAGTCGTCGTCGACCGGATCACCGGCCGCCACAGGAGCGTCGCCCGGCAGGGGGCGGGTGGTCAGCCAGTAGCGCTCGCGCTGGAAGGCGTACGTGGGCAGCGCGACGGGCCGCACGGGGGTGTCTCCGAGCACCGCTTTCCAGTCGACGGCGGCGCCACGGACGTAGAGCTCCGCCGCGGAGTGCAGCACGCGCCGCATGCCGCCGTCGCCCCGGCGCAGGGTGCCGATGCCGGCCGCCTCGACGCCGGCGTCCTCGGCGGTCTCCTGAAGGCCCACGGTGAGCACGGGATGCGGGCTGGACTCGACGAACAGGCGGAAGCCGTCGGCGAGGAGGGCGCGGACGGTGTCCTCGAAGCGGACGGTCTGGCGGAGGTTGGTGTACCAGTAGCCCGCGTCCATCGTCGTCGTGTCGATCAGGCCGCCGGTGACCGTGGAGTAGAAGGGGATCCGGGACGTGCGCGGCTCAATCGGCGCGAGTGCCTCGGCCAACTCGGCTTCGACAGCTTCCACATGGGCGGAGTGGGAGGCGTAGTCCACCGGTATGCGACGGACGCGTACGCCCTCGCCGGAGAGGTTGGACAGCATCGCCTCAAGGCTGGCCTCGTCGCCGGAGACCACGGTCGAGGCCGGACTGTTGACCGCGGCCACGGAGAGCCCCTCGCCCCACTCGGCGAACCGGGCTCCCAGCTCGTCCGCGGGCAGCGCGACCGAGGCCATACCCCCGCGCCCGGACAGGGCGAGGATCGCCTGGCTGCGCAGGGCCACCACGCGCGCGGCGTCCCGCAGCGACAACGCGCCCGCCACGCAGGCCGCGGCGATCTCGCCCTGCGAGTGGCCGACCACGGCCGCGGGCATGACGCCGAGGGACTCCCACACGGCGGCCAGGGACACCATCACCGCGAACAGCACCGGCTGCACCACATCCACCCGGTCCAGGCCCGGCGACCCCTCGGCCTCCCGGACCACGTCCGTCAGGGACCAGCCGGTCAGCGGGTCCAGCGCCGCCGCGCACTCCGTGAAGCGGGCCGCGAAGACCGGCGAGGACTCCAGCAACTCCACCGCCATTCCCGCCCACTGGCCTCCCTGACCGGGGAAGACGAAGACGGGCCGGCGCGACTCCGGGGTGTCCGCGGTGCCCAGGACGACGCCCGGGTGGGACTCGCCGCGGGCGACCGCAGCCGTGCCGCTCACGAGTCGTGCGTGGTCGGCCCCGAGGATCACGGCACGGCACTCGAAGGCCGTACGGGACTCCAGCAGCGCCCGTGCGACGTCCCGGGCAGGTGCGTCACCGGCGGCCGCGATCAGCCGCTCCGCCTGGTCCCGCAGCCCGGCCTCGGTCCGCGCGGAGACCAGCCAGGGCACGAGGCCGCCGGGGCGCTCCTGAGGATCCTGGGCGGCGGCCCGCGGGTCCGGCGTCTCGAGGGTGCCGTGGGCCGGTGCCGCGGCGCTGCTCTGGTCCGGCGCCTCGATGATGACGTGGGCGTTGGTGCCGCTGATCCCGAACGACGACACCGCCGCCCTGCGGGGTGCGCCGCTCTCTGGCTCGGGCCAGGGCCGCTCCGCGGTCAGCAGCCGTACCGTTCCGGACGACCAGTCGACCTGCGGAGTCGGCTCGTCGGCGTGCAGGGTCCTGGGCAGCACCGCGTCGCGCAGCGCCAGTACCGTCTTGATGACCCCGCCGACCCCGGCGGCGGCCTGCGTGTGCCCGATGTTCGACTTCAACGAGCCCAGCCACAGCGGCCGTTCGGCGTTCCGCTCCCTTCCGTACGTGCCCAGCAGGGCCTGCGCCTCGATCGGATCGCCCAGTTTCGTCCCCGTACCGTGCGCCTCCACCAGGTCGACGTCCTCGGGTCGCAGTCCGGCGGCGGACAGCGCGCGGCGGATGACCCGCTGCTGGGAGGGACCGTTGGGCGCGGTCAGGCCGTTGGATGCACCGTCCTGGTTGACCGCGCTGCCCCGCACCACGGCGAGCACCGGGTGCCCGTGGCGCCGGGCGTCGGAGAGCCGCTCGACGAGCAGGACGCCGACGCCCTCGCCCCAGCCGGTGCCGTCCGCGCCGGCCGAGAACGCCTTGCAGCGGCCGTCGGGCGACAGTCCGCGCTGACGGCTGAACTCGACGAAGGTGCCGGGCGTCGACATCACGGTGGCGCCGCCGGCCAGCGCCATGTCGCACTCGCCCGCCCGCAGCGACTGCGCCGCCAGGTGCAGGGCGACCAGCGACGACGAGCACGCGGTGTCCACGGTCACCGCCGGGCCCTCCAGGCCGAGGGTGTAGGCGATGCGCCCGGATACCACGCTGCCGGTGTTGCCGGTGAGCAGTACGCCCTCGAGCTGCTCGGGCATCCGCTCCAGGGGCGGCGCATAGTCGTGGTACATGATCCCGGTGAAGACGCCGACACTGGTGCCGCGCAGGGCGCCGGGGTCGATGCCGGCCGTCTCGACGGCCTCCCAGGAGGTTTCGAGGAGCAGTCGCTGCTGGGGGTCCATCGCCAGGGCCTCGCGGGGCGAGATCCCGAAGAACGCGGCGTCGAACTCGGCGGCGTCGTGCAGGAAGCCGCCCTGGCGGGTGTACGTCGTGCCCTGCCGGTCGGGGTCGGGGTCGTAGAGCCGCTCGATGTCCCAGCCCCGGTCGACGGGGAAGGAGGAGATGCCGTCGGTGCCGGTGCGCACGAGCTGCCACAGCTGCTCGGGAGACATGACCCCGCCGGGGTAGCGGCAGGCCATGCCGACGATCGCAACGGGCTCCTCGTCGTCGACGGGCCCGGCGGCCCGCGTCGTCTCGGCGGCCGGAGCGCCCAGTGCCTCGGCCTCCAGGAACGCGGCGAGGGCGGTGGGGGTCGGATAGTCGAAGAGGAGCGTCGCGGGCAGCCGTAGCCCGGTCGCCGCGTGCAGCCCGTTGCGCAGTTCCACGGCGGCCAGGGAGTCGAAGCCGATGTCCTTGAACGGCTTGGCCGGATCGATCGCGTAGGACGACGGGTGGCCGAGCACGAGCGCCGCCTGCTCGGCGATGAGCAGCATCAGCACCCGCCCGCGCTCCTCGGCCGCGAGCCCGGCGATACGACTGTGCAGCGCACCGCCCCCGTCCGCGGCGCGCGCCGCGGCCGCGCGCCGGACCGGCGACCGCACCATGCCGCGCAGCAGTGCCGGTACGCCGTCCGAACCGGCGTGCGCCCGTACGGATGTGGCGTCGAGCCGCAGCGGGACGAGGAGGGCGTCGTCGTGGGCCAGTGCCACATCGAAAAGCGCGAGCCCCTCGTCCTCGGCGAGGGGCGCCACACCGGCGCGGGCCATGCGCGCGAGGTCGGCGGTGTCCAGGCGCTCCGCCATGCCCCCGCTCTGGTCCCACAGCCCGAAGGCGAGGGCGTGCGCCGGCAGCCCCAGGGTACGGCGGTGGGCGGCGAGCGCGTCGAGGAAGGTGTTGGCGGCCGCGTAGTTGGCCTGCCCGGCGGCCCCCACCAGTCCGGAGACGGAGGAGAACAGCACGAACGCGGAGAGATCGAGGTCGCGCGTCAGCTCGTGCAGATGCCAGGCCGCGTCCAGCTTGGGCCGCAGGACGCGGTCGAGCCGCTCGGGGGTCAGGGCCCCGAGGACACCGTCGTCCAGGAGGCCGGCGGTGTGGACGACCGCGGAGAGCGGCCGGTCGTCGGGGAGGGCCGCGAGCAGCGCGGCGGCCTGCGCCCGGTCCGCCACATCGCACGCCTCGATCCGCACCCGGGCGCCGAGCGCGGTGAGTTCGTCCGTCAGCTCCCGGGCCCCTTCGGCGGCAGCTCCGCGCCTACTCGTGAGGAGCAGGGAGCGCACCCCGTGCCGGGTGACGAGGTGCCGGGCGAGCAGACTGCCGATCCGGCCGAAGGCACCGGTGAGGAGAACCGTGCCGGAGGGCTCGAAGCGGGGTTCCGCGGCGGCGTCGGCGGCGGGAACGCGCGCCAGCCTCGGCACGTGTGCGGTGCCTGCGCGCAGCGCGAGTTGGTGTTCACCGGTGGCGACCGCCGCGACGACGGTGGCGGTGCCGGCCTGGACGCTGTCGGTGTCGACGAGCACGAGGCGTCCGGGGTGCTCAGTCTGCGCGGTGCGCAGCAGGCCCCAGAGGGGGGCAGCGGCGAGCCCGACGGGGTCGTCGACAGCCCCGGTGGCGGTCGGGACGGCGCGCTGGGTGACCACGACGAGCCGGGCGGCCGCGAACCTCTCGTCCTCCAGCCAGTCCCGTGCGAGCTCCAGGGCCTGCGTCACCTGCGTGTGCGCACGGTCGGGTACGGCGGTGTCGGCGCCGTCCGCCGCCGTGGCGAAGTGCGCGACGACGGCGTCCGGGACGGCCCGGCCCGCGTCGACGGCTCGGCGGAGGGCGTCGAGGTCGTCGTAGCGGTCGAGTCCGCTTCCGGGCGGCCACGGACCGATGTACGCGGCGGAGAGGGCGGCGGTTGCGGGCAGCGGGTGTTCGACCCAGTCCACGCGGTACAGGTTCTCCTGGAAGGCCGTCCGCGCGCCGCGCAGTTGACCTGCCTCGACCTGCCGCCAGGTCAGGGCGTCGACGACGGCCACAGCACGACCGGCGGCGTCGAACACGGTGAGCGCCGTGATGTCGGTGCCGGCGCGGATCAGCCGGACCCGCAGGGTGGTGGCGCCCCACGCGTGCACCCGCACCCCGCTCCACGAGAACGGCAGCCGCCCGGTCATGTCCTCACCCAGCAGTCCGCTCAGTCCAACGGCATGCAGCGCGGCGTCCAGCAGGGCGGGGTGAACGGCGAACTCCTGGGCGTTCTCGGCGATTTCGCCGGGCAGCTCGACCTCGGCGAAGACCTCGTCAGCACGCCGCCAGAGGGCGCGCAGCCCCTGGAAGGCCGGCCCGTAGGCGAACCCGTCCCCGGCGAGCCGCTCATAGGCCTCAACCGCGTCCAGGTCGACGGGCTCTGCACCGGCGGGGGGCCACTGGGCGAGGTTGTCCGCAGCCTCCACCGCGGGCGTGCCGAGCACACCGGTCGCATGCCGCTCCCACGGCGCCTCGTCTCCGCCCTCGGGCGTCTCGGCCCGCGAGTGCACCACGATCTCGCGCCGGCCGGTCTCGTCGGGGGCACCGACGGTCACCTGGAGCTGGAGGGCGCCCTGCTCGG
>NZ_JBHUDX010000036.1:0-23489 GCF_042678285.1 Streptomyces caeni | reverse complement strand
CGTCCAACCTCCCGCCCCTGCCCATACGCCGCCAACAGCGCCTGCGCCTCGATCGGATCCCCCAGCTTCGTCCCCGTACCGTGCGCCTCCACCACATCCACATCCACCGCCGACAACCCAGCACTCGCCAGAGCCGCACGGATCACCCTCTGCTGCGACGGACCATTCGGCGCCGTCAACCCATTGCTCGCACCGTCCTGATTGACCGCACTCCCCCGCACCACCGCCAACACCCGATGCCCCAACCGCCGGGCATCCGACAACCGCTCAACCACCAGCACACCCACACCCTCGGCCCACCCCGTGCCATCCGCATCCGCCGAGAACGCCCGGCACCGCCCGTCCGCCGACAACCCCCGCTGCCGACTGAACTCCAGGAACATCCCGGGAGTCGCCATGACCGTCACACCGCCCGCGAGAGCGAGGGAGCACTCCCCCGCCCGCAGCGCCTGCACCGCCAAGTGCAGCGCGACCAGCGACGACGAGCACGCCGTGTCGACCGTGACCGCCGGCCCCTCCAGGCCGAAGGTGTAGGCGATCCGGCCGGACATCACGCTGGGGGTGGTTCCGGTGAGGAGATAGCCGGCGAAGCCGTCGGGGGCATCCTGGGCGCGGGGGCCGTAGTCGTGTGTGGTCGCGCCGACGTAGACGCCGGTGCGGCTGCCGCGCAGTGTCCCAACGTCGAGGCCCACGCGCTCCAGCGCCTCCCAGGAGGTCTCCAGCAGCAGCCGCTGCTGGGGGTCCATCGCCAGCGCCTCGCGCGGGGAGATACCGAAGAACCCGGCGTCGAACTCGGTCGCGTCGCGCAGGAAGCCACCCTCGCGGGCGTAGCTGGTGCCCCATTGCTCGGGGTCGGGGTCGTAGAGCTGCTCGACGTCCCAGCCGCGATCGGCGGGGAACTCCGAGATGGCGTCCGTCCCCTCGGCAACCAGCCGCCACAGGTCCTCGGGGGAGCGCACACCGCCCGGGTAGCGGCAGGCCATGCCGACGATCGCGACGGGCTCGTCCACGGCGATTGTGACGGCGGCGCCGAAGCCGGTCCGGGGATCCGGGGCGCCCGCCAGTTCGCCGAGGATGTGCTGTATCAGCCGCTCGGGCGTTGGGTGGTCGAAGACGACTCCGCCGGAGAAGGTCAGCCCGGTCGCGTCGTGCAGGGCCTCGGCGAGTTCGACGGACGTCATTGAGTCGAAGCCGAGTTCCTTGAAGGTCCGGGTCAGGTCGGTCGAGCCTGCCTCGGAGCGGCCGAGGGTGCCGGCGATCCGGTCGCGTACGAGGTTGCGCACCGCCACGGCACGGTCGTCGTCCGGCAGTTGGGCGAGCGGATGGCCGGTGGCGGCGAGCCGGTCGGCCGCGACGGAGGCGGCAGGCCGCTCACCGCGTCGACCCGCCGCGGGGCGCGCCACGTCGAGCCAGAACCGCTCCCGTTGGAAGGCATAGGTGGGCAGGTCGACCAGCAGACCGCTCAGCGCCGGCAGCTGCGCCGCGAGGTCGACCGGAACTCCGCGGGTGTGCAACTGGGCGAGAGCCGTGGCTGCGGTGAGGTTCTCGTCGCGGTCGCGCCGCATCACGGGCACGGCCGTGGCACCGGAGATCGCGGCCGGCACCAGAGCCGACAGGACGGCGTCGGGGCCGATCTCCATCAGGGTGCCGACATCCCGGGCGGCGAGGGTCCGCAGGGTGTCGTGGAAACGGACCGGCTCACGGACATGGCGTACCCAGTAGGCCGGATCGTGCAGTTCGTCGTCCTCGGCGATCCGACCGGTGAGGTTGGAGACGACCGGGATCGTGGTGTCGTGGCAGGCGGCCGTCTCGACGACCGCGCGGAAGGCGTCCAGCATCGGTTCCATGCGCGGGGAGTGGAAGGCATGGCTGACGGCCAGGCGCTTGGTCTTGCGGCCCTGCCGGGCAAAGCTCCCGGCGACGACGGTGACGGCGTCCTCGTCGCCGGAGATCACCACGGCATCGGGACCGTTGACCGCGGCGAGGGCCACCCGCTCCGAGCCGACGGCCCCGAGCGCCTCGCCGATCTCGGTCTCAGTGGCCTGGACGGCGGCCATGGTGCCGCCTGCGGGCAGCTCCTGCATCAACCGGCCCCGGGCGGCCACGATGCGGGCGGCGTCCTCAAGTGACCAGAGCCCGGCGGCGTGGACGGCCGCGAGTTCGCCGATGGAGTGTCCGGCGAGGACGTCGGGCCGTACCCCCCAGGAGCGGACCAGGCGGTAGAGGGCGGTCTCGACGGCGAACAAGGCCGGCTGTGCCCATGCGGTGCTGTCGAGCAGCCCGTCCGGACCGTGCAGCATCACTTCGCGCAGGCTGCCGTCGAGGAACGGGTCGAACGCCTCGCAGACCTCGTCGAAGGCGCGTGCGAACTCGGGATGGTCCGCGAGGAGCCGGCGTCCCATGCCGACGCGCTGGGCGCCTTGTCCGGTGAAGAGCAGGGCGAGGCCGGCGGCTGTGACCTCGCCGCGTACCGCTCCGGGCGTGGTGGTACCGGCGGCGAGCGCGGTGAGGGCGCGGCTGAGGGACGGCAGGTCGCCACCGACGGCGACCGCCCGGTGCGGGAACGTCTCCCGGGTGAGCAGCAGGGAGCGGGCGATGTCGGCCGGTGGGGGGCAGTCGTCGCGGGCCGCGAGGTCGAGCAGGTTCTGTGCCTGGGCGCGCAGGGCCGATGCGGAAGTGGCGGACAGCGGCCAGAACATGAGGGGCCGGGCGCCGTCGGCTGCCCCGGATGCGGAGGGCTCGGCGGGCCCCGCGTGGAGGTGGGTGCCGTCCTTCGGAGAGGGGGTGACGTCACCGGTGCGGGGGGCTTCTTGGATGACGACGTGGGCGTTGGTTCCGCCCATCCCGAAGGAACTGACGCCCGCGATGAGCGGTCGGTCCGGGTGCGGCCAGTGCGAAAGCCGCTGCTGGACGCGCAGGTTGAGGTGGTCGAGGGGGATGTCCGGGTTCGGTGTCTCGTAGTTGAGGCTGGCCGGGATCATCCGGTGTTTGAGGCAGAGGACGGTCTTGAGGAGTCCGGTGATGCCGGCGGCGCCGCTCAGGTGGCCGAGGTTGGTCTTCACGGATCCGACGGCCAGCGCGTCGCCCGAGGGGCGGGCCGCTCCGAGGACCGCGCCGAGCGCGGCTGCCTCCACGGGGTCCCCGGCCCTGGTGCCGGTGCCGTGCAGCTCCACGTACTGCACCGCGTCGAGCGGCACGGCTGCCTGTCGGTAGGCCTGCCGCAGGACGGCACTCTGGGCCTGCGGATCGGGGGTGGTCAGGCTGCGCCCGCCGCCGTCGTTGTTGGTGGCGCTGCCCCGGATGACGCAGTGGATGCGGTCACCGTCCGCGACGGCCTGCCTGAGGCTCTTCAGTACGACCGCTGCGCCGCCCTCGCCCGGGACATAGCCGTTGGCGCGGGCGTCGAAGGCGTAGCAGCGGCCGTCGGGGGAGATTCCGCCCCAGCGTGCGGCGAGGAGGGTGCTCTCGCCGAGCAGGTGCAGGTTGACGCCGCCCGCGAGGGCGAGCCGGGACTCGCCCCGGCGCAGGCTCTCGCAGGCGAGATGGACGGCGACCAGGGAGGAGGACTGGGCGGAGTCCAGGGTCAGGCTGGGACCGCGGAGCTTGAGGAAGTAGGAGAGCCGGTTGGCGACGAGGGCGCGCTGGGCGCCGGGCATGGCGTGGTGGGCGCCTGCTTCGAAAGCGGCGTCCTGGTGGAGGAGTCTGGCGTAGTCGTCCGCGTTGACTCCGACGAAGACCCCGACGTCGACGCCCCGCAGTGTGGAGGGACGGATGCGGGCGTCCTCCAGGGCCTCCCACCCGAGTTCCAGCATGAGGCGCTGCTGGGGGTCCATGCATTCCGCTTCGCGGGGGGTGATGCCGAAGAAACCGGCGTCGAAGTCGGCCATCCGGTCGAGGAAAGCTCCACGTTCGAGTCCCGCCGTGTTCCCGAGGCCGGGGAGGTCCGCCCAGTCGTCGGCCCGCCAGCGGTCCCGGGGCACGTCGGTGACGGCGTGCCGACCGTCGCTCAGCATGTCCCACAGTTGATCGGGTCCGTCGGCCTTCGGCAGGCGGCAGGAGATCCCGATGATCGCGACGGCGTCGTCGGGGACGTCTGCCGTCCGGAGTTTCTCGGCTGTGACGTGACCTGCTTCGCGCATCGTCGCTCCCCGTTCGGAATTGGGCGGCAGTCCGGCTGGTGGATTTCAGTGCAGGAGAATCGGCTTGACCGTCACTCCGTTTTCGGAGTCCTTGACGGCGGCCGAGATCTCGTCGAAGGCGTAGGTCCGCACGAGTTTTTCGAAGGGAAATCGTCCGGCGGCGTGGAGATCCATGAGCTGTGGAATGAACAGGGCGGGAACGATGTCGCCCTCGATGACGCCGTGCACGGTGCGCCCCATCAGCTGGGTGAAGTTCAGGGACACGTCCTGTCCGCTGCCGGCCGAGCCGGCGATCGCCGCGACACCGGACATGGTCAGCGAGTCGACCGCGCTGCGGGCCGTCTGCGGCAGACCGACGGCATCGAGGGCGAAGTCCACTCCGCCGCCGGTGGCCCGGACGAGGTCGCCCGCGATGTCGGGGGCGTCGGCGTCCAGGAGGTGGGTGGCCCCCAGCTCGGCGGCGAGATCAAGCCGCCCGCGGTGCAGATCTACGGCGTAGATGGGGTCGCAGCCCGCGATCTTGGCGGCCATGATCCCGGCGAGGCCGACCGCGCCGGCGCCGAACACGGCGATGGACGCGCCGGGTCGGGGTGCGAGCACGTTGAGGACGGTTCCCGCGCCGGCCTGGAGTCCGCAGCCGAGCGGGCCGGCGAGCCGCAGGTCCAGATCGTCCCGGACCTTGATCACCGACCGCTGGGGGACGACGACGTGTCCGGCGAAGGAGGACTGCCCGAAGAAGTGGCCGTTGAGTTCAGCGCCGTCCCCGTCGTGGTAGGCGGTGCTGCCGTCCGTTCGGCGGCCGCGCAGGTTCAGCGGGCCCCAGTACGCGCAGTGCATGGGGTGCGCCGAGCGGCAGTTGCGGCAGCGCCCGCAGCTGAGCGGGGCCAGGACGACCCGTTCGCCGACCGCGCAGGTGTCGACGCCGACACCGACCGCCTCGACGATGCCGCTGCCTTCGTGCCCCAGGACGGCCGGCAGCGCGGGGGGCAGCACCTGGTCGCGGACCAGCAGGTCGGTGTGGCAGACGCCGCTGGCGACGATCCGTACCCGGACCTCGTCGGGACGCAGTTCGTCGGCAACCGATATCTCTTCGATCCGGAAATCCCCCGCTCTGTCGCGAAGGACAGCGGCCCGAGTAGTAACCATCCACCCTCTCCCCTGCCAGGCAATGCGTTCTCCGAGACTCCGTCGCCGGTCCGCGGTCCACAACCCCTAGAAAACCGGTACCGCCACGGACGAAGAAACGGGGAGCGGCCGCCCCCTAGAAATCCACTATCCGCGGGTAAGGCGGTCCGCCGGTAAGCCGTCGATACCGCCGCTCTCTTTCCGGATATTTAGGGGTTGTTGGATCGGACGGCCGCTGCGAGATTCGTGAAATCAGTGATGCGCCGAGAGGAAGGGCACAGGCGTCCCCACGATGAGCAACGTCAGGACGGACAGCGATTGGATCCGCCGGTACCACCCGTCCGAGAAGGCCGCGATCCGTCTGGTCTGCTTTCCGCACGCGGGGGGTTCCGCCAGCTACTTCCGTGGTATCTCGGCAGCGCTGGCACCGGAGGTCGAGGGGCTCGCGGTCCAGTACCCGGGCCGGCAGGACCGCAGGAACGAGCCGCCGCTACGCAGCATCGAAGAACTCGCCCGGGGTGCCGCGGCGGCGATCGCCCCGTGGGCGGACCGCCCGCTGGCCCTGTTCGGGCACAGTATGGGGGCGATGGTGGCGTTCGAGATTTCCGCGTCACTCGCCCGCGACGGCATCGCCCCTTCCGTGCTCTTCCTCTCCGGGCGCCGGGCCCCCTCCCGGGTGCGTGAGGAGAACGTACGGCTTCGCGACGACGCGGGAATCATGTCGGAGCTACGTCGACTCGGCGGCACGGATGACGCGTTGATGGAGGACGAGGAACTCCGGCAGATGGTTCTGCCCGCGCTCCGCGCCGACTACCACGCCGTGGAGACCTACCGCCCACGTCCCGGCACCGTACTCGACTGCCCGATCGTCGCCCTCGTGGGCGACACGGATCCCCGGACCACCGTCGATGAGGCCCGTGCCTGGTCCGAGCACACGACCGGCCCCTTCGACCTGAAGGTCTTCCAGGGCGGCCACTTCTATCTGAACGCACAGGTCCCGGCGGTGCTCGACGTGGTGCGTACGCGGCTGCACTCGCTGGGGTCGCGCGTCGCCTCGCCCGAGACCGCCGCATAGCCGACAACTCGTTCTCTCTCTCACGCGGAGGTGCCCACGATGGCCCAGATCAAGGTTCTCCTGGTAGGCGGCCCGTCCTACTTCCCCGACGAGGAGCGCATTCAGTTCACGGCCTCGCTCACGGAGAAGATCAGGCACCGGTTCGGGGCGGGCTATGAGCACTTCGTCCACCAGGGCGACTTCACGACGCTCGACAACGAGAAGCTGGCGGTGTTCCAGTGGACCGCGCGCACCGCCATCGCGGAGTGAGCGCCGGGTGACCTCCAGCAGTCTGGCCGGGTTGCGCGAGATCCGTGCGCGGGCCCTGGCCGGCCCGAGCGAGAAGGCGACGGAGGCACAGCACGCCAAGGGCAAGCTCACCGCGCGGGAGCGGATCGAACTGCTCCTGGACGCCGGTTCCTTCCAGGAGGTCGAGCAGCTGCGCCGGCACCGGGCGACCGGGTTCGGCCTGGAGTCCAAGAAGCCGTACACGGACGGTGTGATCACCGGCTGGGGCACGGTGGAGGGCCGCACGGTCTTCGTCTACGCGCATGACTTCCGCATCTTCGGCGGCTCGCTGGGCGAGGCCCACGCCACGAAGATCCACAAGATCATGGACATGGCCATCGCGGCCGGAGCCCCGCTGGTGTCGTTGAACGACGGCGCGGGCGCGCGCATCCAGGAGGGCGTCAGCGCCCTCGCCGGCTACGGCGGCATCTTCCAGCGCAACACCAAGGCCTCCGGTGTCATCCCGCAGATCAGCGTGATGCTCGGCCCCTGCGCCGGCGGCGCCGCCTACAGCCCCGCCCTGACGGACTTCGTGTTCATGGTCCGCGAGACCTCGCAGATGTTCATCACCGGCCCGGACGTGGTCAAGGCGGTGACGGGCGAGGAGATCACGCAGAACGGTCTGGGCGGCGCGGACGTGCACGCGGAGACGTCCGGCGTCTGCCACTTCGCCTACACCGACGAGGAGACGTGCCTCGCCGAGGTACGCTACCTGATCTCGCTGCTGCCGCAGAACAACCGGGAGAACCCGCCGCGGGTGGAGTGCACGGACCCGGTGGACCGGCGTTCGGACGCCCTGCTCGACCTGGTCCCGGCGGACGGCAAACGGCCGTACGACATGGCGAAGTTGATCGAGGAGATCGTCGACGACGGCGAGTATCTCGAGGTCCACGAGCGCTGGGCTCGCAACATCATCTGCGCCCTGGCCCGCCTCGACGGCCAGGTCGCCGGCATCATCGCCAACCAGCCACGGACGCTGGCGGGAGTACTGGACATCGAGGCCTCCGAAAAAGCCGCGCGTTTTGTGCAGATGTGCGATGCCTTCAACATCCCCCTGGTCACCCTGCTGGACGTACCGGGCTTCCTGCCCGGCGTCGGCCAGGAACACGGTGGAATCATCCGCCACGGCGCGAAGCTCCTGTACGCCTACTGCAACGCGACCGTTCCGCGGATCTCCCTGATCCTGCGCAAGGCGTACGGAGGTGCCTACATCGTCATGGACAGCCAGTCCATCGGCGCGGACCTCACCTTCGCCTGGCCGACCAACGAGATCGCCGTGATGGGCGCCGAAGGTGCCGCCAACGTCATCTTCCGGCGTCAGATCGCCGAGGCTGAGGACCCCGAGGCCATGCGGGACCGCATGGTCAAGGAGTACAAGTCCGAACTGATGCACCCCTACTACGCCGCGGAGCGCGGCCTGGTCGACGACGTCATCGACCCGGCGGAGACCCGCGAGGTCCTCATCAGATCCCTGGCCATGCTCCAGTCGAAGCACGCCGACCTGCCCTCCCGCAAGCACGGCAACCCCCCGCAGTGACACTGCTCGCCCCACCACAAAGCAGAGAGGTTTCGCCATGGCGGACGACGCGATATCGGGCAAGGCACACATGGCCGAACCGGGCGCCGAAGAGCAGGTCCCCGATCCGGCAGAGGTGGTCCGCAGGGTCGTCGCGTGTTTCAACGTCGGGGAGTTCGACCCCTCGCTCTTCGCCGCGGACGTGGTGGACCACGTGGCCCCGCCCGGAACACCCCCTGGCCCGGCGGGCTGGCGCCATAAGTGGGAGTCCATGCGAGCGGCCTTTTCCGATCTGCGGTCCACCATCGAGGAGACCGTCGTCAGCGGTGACCTGGTGTGCAATCGTCACACCGTCCGGGGGACGCATACGGGCGACTTCATGGGCGTGCCGGGCACGGGCCGCACGTTCGAGGTGCTGGCGCTGGACATGCTGCGGGTGCGCGATGGACAGATCGTCGAGCACTGGGCGGTGAACGACGTGTTGTCGCTGGCCGCCCAGTTGGGACTGGACCTGCTGGGGCCGGGCAGCGACTGACGCGGACGCGCACATCGTGGTGCCCCGGTCTCGACGTCCGTCGCGACCGGGGCACCTCGCCGAGCGGGAAGTTCCTGCAGATCGCCAGGCGTACCCGACGCCCGACCTGCCATGCGCGCTGTGGCTCCGCCCGGACGGCCGACGATTCCTGCCACGGACATCGAAGCGCCAGTCAGTCCATGGGCCGGACCCCCGAGCGGTGCCACAGCAATCCTCGCCCTCAGTCCAGATTGAGTTCCGGTTGCTCCTGTCGGACCGCTGCGGGCATCCTCTCGGCCGGTTGGCCGGGGACGCCCGGCCGTTCGGCCCTCGGCCTGCTCCACCGCCGCATGGCGGGCATCTCGACCCCTTCATGCAGCAGCCAGGCGGCGATCAGTGCCACGACGAACCCGGCGGCCCACAACCCGAGCGCGGCAGGGGTGCTCCACGTCTCGACGGGTCCGATGACACGGTGCCCGTAGTGCAGCACCAGCCAGTGCACCATGTAGAAGGCGAAGGAGATCTCGCCGAGCCGCACCATCACCTTGCTGCGCAGGCCCCAGGTGGTGGTGGAGCGGCGGTCCGCCTCCGCCGCGGCCGGGACGAGAAGGGCCAGCGGGATGATGCTGGCCGCGGCGAAGGAGTAGAACATCGGGACCTTCACGACGACGTAGTAGTCGCACACCGCCAGGATCGCCGCGGGGGCGAAGCCCAGGTTGATCCAGCGGCCGGTCAGCACGATGCGCGCCATCAGAATGCCCACCACGAACTCGAAGAGGTGGGCCAGCGGGAAGACCTTCATGAACCACGAGCCGTAGAAGGTGACGTTGTAGCCGGGGATCACGGGCTGCTGAGGCAGCAGCGAGGTGACGAGCGGGGTGCACATCACGACGGCGACGGCGACGATCGCCGCGGGCCACAGCAGGGCCGGCCGTATCTTGCGGACGAGCCAGATGATCAGCGGAAAGGCGAGGTAGAAGAGCGCCTCGCAACACAGCGACCAGGACGGCGCGTTCAGGCTGACCATCGTGTCCGACCAGGGGAACCATGCGTGCAGCAGGAAGAGATTGAGCGTCGCCACGTGCCAGTTCAGTACGAGTCCGGGGGACTTGACCGTGGCCAGCAGGACGAGTGCCATCGCCCAGGTGACGACGTGCAGCGGGTAGATCTTGGCCAGCCGTCGCCGCCAGAAGCCCCGTACGGTGTCATGGGGTCTCGCCGACCAGGTCAGCACGAAGCCGCTGAGGACGAAGAAGAACGAGACGCCGTACCTGCCGCCGGGCTCCAGAACGCGATGTGTCCAGGAGGCGACCCCCTGATCGCTGAAGATGGATTCGATCGACGCGTGCGTAAAGAAGACCAGTAAGGCAGCGATAAAGCGCATTCCGGTCAGCGACGGGAGACGTGCGCCTGGTGGCCTCTGATTGTTTTCAAGCATGCCGGATGGCCTCCGAGTCAGATATGGCAGCCTTGACCGATCTGCGCTGGAAAACACATTACTTTATGGCTGGATCGATGCGGCCCCTAAGAATCCACAGGGAAAACGGAGGCAAAAATTCCACCTTGCTGACGGAAAATGCGCCGACCACACGACCGGACAGTGCAGGGCATGCCGTAACGCGGCCCGCGTTACGGCATGAGACTTCCCCAATGGGGGGTGGTGGTAGTTGCAGGGAGTGGGCAACGATCAGTCACGGAACTACAGTGATCAACTGTTCGATCACGGAGGCCCCGGACCCGACCGACTCTGCAGGGACGAGGCCGGCACCATGAGGGGGCAGGTGGAGAAAAGCCCGCCCAACATTTTCCGCGCCGATGACGCCGCGCACCGCTAAGGCAAGAGACGATTACCAAGCGGGAGAATCCGTGGAACACTTGGAAAGGGTAACCGAATTCAACATTCTCAGCTCCCTCCTGGACAATGCCACGCAAGGCGATGGAGGCATCGTGATTGTGCTCGGCCCTCAGGGATCGGGCAGGACGACGCTCATGTCGGCTGTCGCGAAGACGGCAATCTCCCGTGGTTTCGAGGTGGAGACAATTACATTCCCGCACCTCTCGAAGCCCCTTCCGCTGGAATCCCCGGTCCGGCCCGGCACGGTACCTCGGCTGCTCTGCGTCGACGACGTGCAGGACGCGGACGTCGCATCGCTGCGGGCGATGACCGGGTTCGCACGGAACATACCGTCGCAACCGGTGCTCCTCGTTCTCGGGGAGAGATCCACACTGCACCACACGCACCGGCGGGAACTCGCCGAACTCGCCGGCCGGCCGTACTGCCGCACCCTGCACATGGAGCAGCTGCCCCCCACCGCGGTCGTACGCATGGCTGCCCAGCAGTTCGGGCTGACGCTGAGCAGCAGCACCACCGCCGAGCTGATGCAGCTGGCCGGCGACAACCTGTCCCTGCTCAAGGCGCTGCTCGCCGACTACCAGCGGCTGCGGGAGGGGGGCGCCGTCGCCCCCTCGGTCCCCCAGGTACCGGGCGCGTGCTACCGCGAGGCGGTTCTGAGCTGCTACAACCGCAGCACCGCGGAGGTCCGGGAGGCGGCCCAGGCCATCGCCGTCCTCGACGAGTACAGCACGGCGCGCAGCCTGGCCGAGGTGGTCGGCACGACCCCGGAGAACGCCGCCCGGACGCTGACCGTTCTCGCTTCGGCCGGGTTGGTGGCCAACAGCCGTTTCCGGCACCCGGTGGCCGCCCAGGCGATCCTGTCCTCAATCCCGTTGCAGCAGGGCTCCGCATTACGCCGTCGGGCGGCCACCGTGCTGCGGACGATGGGGGTGCAGGCGGTCAAGGTGGCACGGGTTCTGATCGCGGCAGACCACACCGACGCCTCCTGGACCGACTTCCTGGCCCAGGAGGCCGCTGCCCAGGCGCTGGCACTCAGCGACCGGGAGCTGGCGGTCAAGACCCTGTGGTTGGCGGTGCGTGGCATGCCGGACGGCGCAAGGCGCGCAGAGACCCTGAGCCATATCGCCGAGATCCAGTCGGCCAGCAACCCCGAGCACTGCGCACAGTGCCTGCACGAAGCGCGTGCGCTGATCGGCGCCGACGCGTTGTGGCAGAAGCAGTCCTCCCTGCTCAGCGAGCAGATGGCGCGGCGAGGCATGGCGGCGGAGGCAGTCGCCGAGCTAGAGGCGCTGGCCGGTCGGCTCGATTCGCGGCAGCTGTCGGCGCATGCCGAACTGGAAGCCGATCGCCTCCTCCTCTGCGGTGACTACCCGGCACTCACCCGTACGTCGTCGGTACGTCTGGACGACCCCGTCAGGATTACCGCGTTCAGCGCCGCCTCCAACCGGTTCGCGGCGGTCTGGCCCCTGGTGCGGATGCTGACGAGCGAACAGCCGGATCCTGCCGCCGCCGAAGCCGCGTCCAAGGCGTTGTACGCCTCCTCCTTCACCGAGAACTCCGCGCCGGCCGTGCTTGCCGCCCTCTCCGCGCTCCTGTACGCGAAGGAGTGGACGCTCGTCCATTCCCTCACGGACAAGCTGGTGGACGAGGCCGCGGTGCGACGCGCACCCGTATGGCAGGCCCGGTTTCTCGCGATACGAGCCGAGGCGTCGCTGGGCGAAGGGCGGTACTCCCACGCGGCCGCAGCCTCCGAGGAGGCCATGGCCATGCTGCCCACACCGTCCTGGGGCGCCCGGTTCGGCGGCCCGCTGGCCTCGCTCCTGCTCGCCCGGGTCATGACCAGCGAACTCTCGGACGCCAGGAGACGGTCGGCGCAGCCTCTGCCCACCGCCTCGTTGGACACCCGGCACGGACTGAGATTCCTGTACGCCCGCGGTCAGGTCAACCTGGCGGAGGGCCGGGCCGAAGCGGCGCTCGCGGACTTCCTCACCTGCGGGCGGCTCATGGTTGCCTGGGGCGTCGACCACGAGCACATCCTGCCGTGGCGGCTCGCGGCGGCCGGTGCCCAGCTGCTGCGGGGCGACCAGGAGGCCGCGGTGGACCTTGTCGACGAGCGAAACACCCGGCTGGAGATACCCGGCCAGCCGATGAGCGCCGACGAGGGCTACCGCTCGGCGCGTGAGCAGCTGTACGACGTACTGGCCCGGGCCGTGGAGTGCGGCGAACTCGTCGAGTCCATCAGGACCCTGACCCTGAACGAGACGGCTCCGCCCAGCGCGAGGCCCGCTCGTTACCGGATAGAGGACCGGTTCTCCCGCTACCTCAACAAGCTCACCTTCTCCGAGCGCAAGGTGGCCATGCTGGCGGCGACCGGCAGCAGCAATCGTGTCATCGCCCGCTCGCTGTCGCTGAGCATCAGCACGGTCGAACAGCACCTCACCCACACCTACAAGAAGCTCGGTGTCGCGGGACGGCAGCAACTGCGCGCCATGATCGGCTGAGCCGCGCCTCGCCGCACGAACACACCACGATCCTACGGGCCGAAACTGCGCCCGCCGCACGACAACCAAGGGTTCCGCCTCTTGCCGCAGCGTGGCGTCATGGACGGAATTCCCCTGCCACACGAAGGAGATCGACGGCATGCAGACTTCCGTCAAAGACGGAGCGTGGACGGTGGGAGCGGCTCCCGGAGCACTGCCAGTGCTCGGTCATTCGCGCCAACTGCGTCAAGACCCGCTGGGTTTCCTCAGTTCCCTGTACGAGTACGGCGACATCGTCGCGATCCGCATGGGGCCCACACCGCTCAACGTTCTGTGCCGCCACGACCTCGCGCACCATCTGCTGGTCGAGCGCTCCAAGGACTTCGGCCGGGGCGGTCCCTTCCTCGAGAGGTCCCGCACGATCATGGGCAACGGCCTGGCCACGTCGACCGGGCCGGAGCACATGCGGCAGCGTCGAATGTCACAGCCTGCCTTCCACTCCCAGCACATCAAGTCGTACATGCAGGTCATGCAGGAGGAAGCGGACGCCATGGCCGGCGGCTGGCGGCCGAGTCAGGAAGTCGACATCGTCAAGGAGATGCACGATCTCACCACCCGGGTGACGCTGCGCTGCTTCTTCACCATGTCGACCAGCGGGTCCGAGTCGGCCGGGACCGTCAACCAGGCCGCGGACTCGCTGGACCGGCTGACGGCCGGAATGTACAAGCAGATGACAGCGCCCCTGGCGATCCTCGGGAAGCTGCCCACCGCCGCGAACCGGAAATACCAGGAGGCGGTGCGCCAGTTCGACGAGACGGTCGACAGGATCATCGCCGACCAGCGCAGCACCACGACCCGCGACGACCTGCTCGGTCTGCTGATGTCGGCCCGGGACGAGGAAACCGGTGCCACGTTCAGCGACGAGGAACTGCACGACCAGGTCATCACCTTCCTGGCCGCCGGAATCGACACCACCGCCAACACCCTCGCCTGGGCTCTGGGTCTGATCTCGCAGTATCCGGACGTGCAGCAGAAGTTCCAGGCCGAGATCGACTCCCTGCTCGCCGGCGAGGACGTGTCGTACGACAGCATCCGCTCGCTGACGTACATCAACGCGATCCTGGACGAGACGCTGCGCCTCTACCCTCCCCTGTGGATGCTGACCCGCCGGGCGCTGCGCGACACCACGCTGGGCCCGCACCGCTTCCCGGAGGGTACCCAGTTCGCGGTCAGCCCGTACGCCCTCCAGCGCGACCCCCGCGTGTTCGAGGAGCCCGAGCTGTTCGACCCCGAGCGGCGCAAGCGGCAGCCCGACATTCCGCGTAGCTCGTTCATCCCGTTCGGGGCGGGCGTGCACAAGTGCATCGGCGACGCGTTCGCCATCACCGAGTCCACCATCGCACTCGCCACGATCGGGCGGCGCTGGCACCTGCGCCTCGCGCCGGAGAGCAACCCGCTCAAGCCGCAGACGGAGATGACGCTGGGCCCCGCGTCGGTGCGCGTGACCCTCGTTCCCCGGGCGGCGTGAGCCGCCGCACCCGCCCCGCGGCGGCGCTACCCACGCAGCACGGTCCTGGCCCAGGCGGCGACCTGAGCCCGTGACTCGATGTTCAGTTCGCTGCGCAGACGAGCCAGGTGGGTGGCCACCGTCCGCGGGGACACGCCCAGCCGATTGGCGATCTGGCTGTTCGTAAGCCCTTCCGCCACGAACAGCGCGATGTCCAGTTTCCTCGCGGACAGCACACCGGTGCGTTGCTCCTCCGCGGTCTCGTGCGGCCAGGTCGCGTCCAGCGCGAAGGCCCGCGCGAGCCGCGGGGAGAGGGTGACCGCCACCCTTCGGATCCGCTGCACCTCAGCCGGGTGCTGCCGGCCCACGAACGCCTGTAACTGCCGCTCCACTTCGTCGTCCAGCCACATCTGCTCGGTCACCCCGCCCTGTTCACGCATGGCACGGGCCAGCTCCGCGAGCCGCAGCGCCCGCAGCCGGTCCCCGTCGGCCACGACGGCCGCGGCCAGCCGGCTGAGCGGCCGGTGCAGCAGCCCGGCGTCGTCCGGCAGCCTGCGCAGCAGCTCTTCGGCATGGGCCGCGGCCCTGGCGGACTCTCCCGCGGCCAGGGCGATGTCGGTCGCGACGTCGAAAGCCTGTACGGCACCCGCCTCGTCGTACTCGGGCAGGGACCCCAGCACGCCTGAGATCGTCCGGGAGGCCTGGTCCAGGTCGCCCGCGGCCATGCTCGTGACGGCCAGATGCTCAAGACAGGCCGCTTCGTCGAGGACACCGCCGTACTCCCGCACGATGGCCAGGGCCTGATGCGCCCTGGTCTCCGCAGCCGCGTGCTGCCCGATCCGACGCAGGCAGGAGGCCAGGGCGAGAAGCGCGCGGGCCCGTACGGTCCGGTACTCGCACTCACGCCGGCCATGGGTGCCATCAGCGGTGTGACCCTCCCCCATCAGCTCGGCCGCGCGCGAGGCGTAGGTGACCGCGTCGATCAGGAAGCCACCGGCCAGTCTGGCCTCGGCGAGTTCCGTCATCAGGACCGAACGGTCGGCGCAGTCGGCCGCCATGTGCAGGGCGCGCTCCCCCAGCCGTCCGATCAGGGCGTGCTCACCCCTGGCCCGCAGCGCCCTGGTGAGTGCGGCGACCAGCACCACGTGCCGCTCGTCGTCGGCGCGGGCCGTCCACTCGACGGCGCTGAGGAGGTGCTGGTGCACCTGGCAGACCCTGGACAGCAGTTCCCGCGGCACGGTGATGCGCTCCACCACCGGTCGGCACAGGTCCACCAGCCAGTCGATCAGCCGGTCGCGGGTGGTCTCCGCCTCCCCGGCCTCCTCCAGCAGCTCACCCGCGTATCTGCGTACCGAACCGTACTGGCGCAGCTCCGTCCCGTTCGGCGAGTCCACCGTCGCCACCAGCAGGGACTTGGCCCGAAGCTGGGTGAGGAGTTGTGCACTGTGCTGGGTGGACGGCGCGTCCTGGCCGCAGACCGCCATGGCCAGGTCCAGGTCGAACGGCCCGGAAAGCACCGACAGCCGACGGAACACGGCCTGCTCGGCGGCGCTCAGCCGGTCGTAACTGGAAGCGAACGCCGACAGGAAACTACTGTGCCGGTCGCTCGCGGTGCGGCTTCCGACGGTCAGTACCTTCGCCGACTGCCGGACGCGGGTCAACAGCTCGGTGACCGTCAACAGGCCGACCCAGTGGGCGGCGAACTCGATCAGTAGGGGCAGTCCGTCCAACTCGACGCAGAGTTCGGCGACGGCGGCAGCGTTGTCGTGGCTCAGTGCGAAGTTCGGGTTCCCCGACGAGGCGCGCTCCACGAAGAGTTGGCCCGCCTCGGAACGCAGCAGCGCCTTGGGAGTGCTCGCGGTCAGCGCAGGCAGGGACAGCGGGTCGAGCCCGAGCACGGTCTCGCAGGGGATGCGGAACGCCTCCCGGCTGGTCGCCAGTATCCGCAGCCCCGGGCAGCGGGACAACAGCGATTCCAGAAAACAGGCGTAACGTTCCACCACCGCTTCGCAGTTGTCGAGTACCAGCAGCACCTGCTGAGCGCCGAGTGCCGCGAACAGCGACCGCTCGTCATCGTGGTCCGTCCCAGGGGCGAGTGCCGTGGTCAGGAGGTCCGGAAACCGCTCGGTGCCGCCTCGTCCGTCCAGGTCGAGCCAGACCACCGCCGCGCCGTCGCCGGACGACGCCTCGACGTGCTGCATGGCGAGCCGGCTCTTGCCCACGCCCGGTGCCCCGGTCACCGTCAGAAGCCGCTTGCCGGACAGGGTCCTGAGACGCTCCAGCTCCCTGGCCCGGCCGGTGAACTTGTCCAGCCGGGCGGGAAAGGTGGTGGCGCCGATCGGCCGCGGGTGAGCGGTCGACCGCTCCGTGACGGCCAGTCTGCGCCGGTAGGCCCGCTGCCGGCACGCGTTGGAGCAGTACTGCTTGTGTGTTCTGGTGCGCCGGGTGGACGGTACGACGATACGGGATTCACAGATGACGCAGTAGATTGCCGATACTCCCAACGGTCGCGCTCCTCTCCGTCTGTTCCCTTCGTGGTACGGCGGTCGTCCAGGAACGGTGCTCCCACTGCACGGACGAGGACTACATCTGCAGCACGGCGCCTCCGGAGAAAGGGCCGTCCCCCGCCGACGAGACCGTCTCCTGGGTCGGCTCGGCGATCACGTGACGCGGTACGCCGCAGGGGCTCTGGGCGGCCACCCAGGCGGCGAGCTGGGTGCGTGAGTGGATGCCGAGTTTGGCGTAGATCCTCTTCGTGTGGGATGCCACGGTGCTCTCGGCTATCTGCAGGTGATCGGCGATCCGACGGTTGCTCAGCCCCTGGGCGATCAGCATCGCGATCTCGTGCTCCCGCCTGGTCAGGGCCGACGGTTCCGGGACCGACAGCCGGTCTGCGCTGCCCAGCGCATAGCTGATGAGCTGCTGGTCGGTGCACGCCTGGGCGGTCTGCCGGATGTCATCGGCCTCTTCAGCCGTCAGGTGCCCGGTCGCGACGAGGCGCGCGTCCGCGAGCTTTCGTTCCCACCACTGGGGGACACGTGTCGACTCGCCCGCTCCGCTGCGAAACCTCTCGTAGGCGGTCAGCAGCATCAGGCAGCGGCTCGGCTGTCCGCGGAGCAGCGCGACGAGGGCAAGGCCGCCGATGGGATAGAAGCAGCTCGGGCCGGAGGAGTTGAAAATACCGACCGCCGTCCGCATGTGGTCCTCGGCGGCGTCCAGGGCGCCCGCGGCGAGATCACTGGCTCCCGCCACGAAGCGGTAGCTGGCGTACTGGAACGGCTCGGCCTGCCGTTCGAAGGACGGAGTGGTGACGGATATCGCGGCGCACGCTTCGGCGTTCTCGCCGACGCCGAGCAGGAACCAGGCGTAGATGTGCGAGCACAGGGAGAGGCTGAAGTCGTCGTTCAGCTGCCTCGCCAGAGCGATGGACTCCTCGAAGCACCCGCGCGCCGAGTCGTCGTCCTCCAGCCGGACATAGACGCAGGCGAGCGACGTGAGCGCGCGGACCAGCACAGAGCCCGTGCCTGCGGCCCGGGCCGCGACCACCGCGTCCAGGACGACGGCCAGATACTCGTCCGACTGGTCGTCCTGGTGAGTGAACCACAGCCCCCACAACAGCAGGTCGCTGCGGTAAGGCGACCGCGAGCTGCGGCGCAACGCCCTGTCGACGAGGCGTCGGCCGGCCTCCTGCCGACCGTTGTGCAGCCAGAGGTTGGCCAGCAGAACCACCATCAGGTCATGCCGGTCGTCGTGACGCGTACGCCAGGTCCACTCGACGGTCCGTACGAGATAGTCCACTCGGTCGGCAAACCATTCGTTCTGCTCGCGGGAGAGCATGTAGGCGTGGGTCAGCCAGCGGACGTGGTCCCACATCCAGTCCACCAGGCGGCTGTTGGCGGCGACCATCTCTCCGCATTCCGCAAGACGTGCGGCGCCGTACTCGACCGTGGTCTCGGGCCATCTGAACCGGCTCTTCTCGGAGTCGCTGCGCACCCGTTGGATCAGTCCTCCGGACTCCAGCACGTCCAACGCACCGACCACGTCCAACGCGCCGAGTCGGCTGTCGTGGCAGACCACGACAGCCGACTCGGCGTCGAATTCGGCGCCCAGCACCGATATTCTCCTGAACACCGCACGTTCGTCCGGTGTGAGGTGCTGGTAGTGCTGGTCGAGCGGAGATCTCGCGTGGTGGCCGGTCAGGGCCCGGGCTTCCGAGTCGTCGGCCGCCGAGTGCACATCCCAACGACGGGCTGCTTGGACGCCGCCGCTCGCGCTCGCGTACTCCATCCGTCCTTCCCCCGCTTTCTGTGTGAGCGGCTCCGTAGATACCGCTCCACTAGTGATGTCCGCTCGCGCTCAGCGGATCACAGGTCCCGCAACGGATCCTCGCGGGTTCGCAGTCCGTCCAGCAGCAGATGCAGCAGCCGGTCGGCATGTTCCTCCCTGTCCGGCGCCCGCTCTGCGGCTACCGCGATGGCGTGGGTGAACGTGATCAGGTCCGAGACCTCCAGGTCCGGGTGGAACGAGCCGTCCTCCTTAACCCGCTCCAGTAGGGGGGTAGCCGCCGCGTCGAGTGTTTCCCGGCAGTAGCGGAACAGTTCGGAGCCGCCGTCCTTGTTGTCCGCGGCGAGCGCCGCAGCGAGCCCGCGCCGCATCGTCAGCCCGATGAGGCTGCGAAGCCAGACGACGATGCCTTTGACCGGCGACTCGGCCGCGAGGAGGCTTTCGGCCTCCTCGCACAGCGCATCGATCCGTCCCCAGAACACCGCCGCCAGCAGGGCGTCGCGGCTGGCGAAGTGACGGTAGAGCGTGCCAGAGCCGAGCCCGGCCCGGCGGACGACGTCGTCCAGCGGCACCTCCGTGCCCCGTTCGTCGAACAAGTCGTCCGCCGCGGCCACCAGACGGTCGTAGTTCCGCCGGGCATCCATCCTGGTCGGGCGAGAGGGCAGGCTCGGCGGAGCCGGTCTCGAGTGCTGCATCAAGCCTCCATATTGCAATGCGGAGAGTATCCCCCGTATCGTGCTCGCTACACCCGGAGAGAACTCCCCGCTTTTTCGGCCGGGCACTCCGACCTGAACAGGCCGTCATCCGTTCGCGAGCATCGGCTCGCCGAAGGAGGCTCTGAACCTTGTCCAGCATCGCACCCCCCGGCCAGGACGCGAAGACCCCCGCGCACCGCGGCGCCATCCTGACCGTCATCCTCTGCGTCCAACTCCTCAGCGCCATCGACATCACCGTCATGAACATGGCCCTGCCAAAGATCCAGCACGCCCTGGACGTCTCCCCCACCGGGCTGTCCTGGGTGCTCAACGCCTACACCCTGGTGTACGGCGGATTCCTGCTGCTCGGCGGGCGCATGGGCGACATCCTCGGCAACCGCAGGGCGCTGATGACCGGCGTCGCGATCTTCACGCTGGCCTCCTTCGCCGGAGGCTGCGCCCAGGAGACCTGGTGGCTGCTCACGGCCCGGGCCTTGCAGGGCCTAGGCGCAGCTCTGGCACTGCCGTCCACCCTGGCGCTCATCGTGAGGACGTTCACCGGCCAGGAGGAACGCACCAAGGCCCTCGGCATCTCCGTCATGGCCTCCGGCATCGGCTCCACCGGCGGTCTGCTCCTCGGCGGCGTCCTGACGGACGTCGCCTCGTGGCGGTGGGTGCTGTTCATCAACGTGCCCATCGGTATCGCGGTGCTCATCCTGACACCGCGGCTGATCCCTGCGGCCGAACCCCAAGGCGGCCGGTTCGACGGAGCCGGCGCGCTGCTCGGCACCGCGGGCATGAGCGCGCTGGTGTACGGCTTCGTCCACGCCGCCGACAAGGGCTGGTCCAACGCGCTCACGGTGGGTTCCTTCGTCGCGGGCCTCGTACTGCTCGGCCTGCTCGTGCTGGTCGAGTCCCGGCACCCGCAACCGGTCCTGAACCTGGGCCTATTCACCCACCGCAACCGAGCCGGCGGCTTCCTCGTCTTCGTCTGCTCCGGCGGCGCGATGTTCGGCATGTTCTTCTTCCTGACCCAGTTCGTGCAGAACGTACTCGACATGAATCCGATCGAGGCGGGATTCGCGTTCCTGCCGATGTCCCTCGGCATGGTCGTGGTGCCGAGGACGCTGACCCCAAAGATCGTCAAGCGTTACAGCCCGAAGACCTCCATGACGACCGGATTGCTGATGGTCGCCGCCGCAATGGTGTGGCTGACACAGATCTCGGCGTCGACCGGGTACTTCAGCGGCATCATGCTCCCGATGCTCCTGGCTGGAGCCGGTGTCGGCCTGCTCAACGCGCCGCTCGCCGCGACCATCCTCGCGGACGTCCCACCGAAGGAGGCAGGCGGTGCGTCGGGCGCTTTGCAGACGGTCGGCATGATCGGTGGTTCGATCGGTACCGCGGTCCTGGTCACGATCTTCGGCAACGCCCTACGCGGACACGGCGGCGGGACGACCA
This sequence comes from Streptomyces caeni, assembly GCF_042678285.1. NCBI lineage: Bacteria > Bacillati > Actinomycetota > Actinomycetes > Kitasatosporales > Streptomycetaceae > Streptomyces > Streptomyces caeni. The sequence continues at coordinate 2,571 of NZ_JBHUDX010000036.1, read as the reverse complement.
AGGCAGCTTTGGCGGACAGCATCGCGACTACGTGCGTGGGCGGGCTGGCGTTCGCGGTCGTGGGGCTGTTCCTGGTACTGGCCGTCATCCGCACACCCAAACCAAAGCCGGCCAACCAACGACAGGCCGTCGGCGCCGCCTGAGGAACACGAAAAGGAGGGAGTCGGGAAGCGGAGGTAAATCCGTTTCCCAACTCCCTCTTCCCGCCAGAATCGTCCGGTCAACTCAGTCAGATTCCGGGAAGACCCAGCGCGTCGCCGTGTTGAAAAACGGCGCATTCCACCCCAACACCTTGGTAGGCGTAACCTTGAAACCGGGACCGCCATACCCTTCTAGGGTGAAAACACCCTCGTCGGTGGCGACCGTTTCGTGACTGAAGTGCTCCCGATAATTGTCCGATATAACCTGGAGCTTGTCTTTTCCGTACAGCCTTTCACATCGGCCTTCTACGATGACCACCTCGTCACCGCTCTCGGTGTGTACGGTGACATTGTTGTCCGCCTCCATGTACTCCACGGAGCGATTCGTCGTCGAGAACCACAGACCGCCCTGGATCCAGAACCCCCAGACGGGCCGGGTGTGCGGACGACCGTCCAGGGCCTTGGTGGTCAGCCAGAAGTTCTTCGACTCCCGCAGCCGTTTGTGCGCCCACTCCCAGTCCAGTTGCGGCCCGGTGGCCGTGTAGCTGAATATCCAGGCAGGCTCCGTGACCGGCTCACGGTCCACACGCAGCAACTCCGGGTTAGTCATCGGAATTGCCACCTCCATTCCGTCTAGGCAGGGACGCGTCACGTTCGTCCGTCTCCACGCTAGCGGCGCGGCTGGCGGCTACAACCCCTAAGAAGCCACAGTGCGACGCCATCCCCGTACGGTTTTCCGTCTCTGAATCCGGATGGCTTTCGCCCGGCAGCTCGAAAAGCTACGATGGCGGAGCTCCATCGGATTTCCGCGGCGCAACATTTGGCCAAAGCGGTCATCCGTCCCAGCGCCGACTCGCAGGTTTCACTCCTGCCGTATGAGTCGGTCGGTCGCCGCGTTCACGGCCGCCCCGGCGGCGCGGCACCAGAGCGGTGCGGGAAGGACAGGGCCATCCCCCGAGCCCTCTCCTTCCCGCACCACGCCACTTGCCGAAACACAGCGGTCGTCGGCCGCGCTCAGTCGTCGCGGTCGACCCACTCCAAAGCCATCGCGCGAACAACGTCGAGGGCCGAGGTGTCAGCGCCGGTATCGTCGTATGCGGCGGCAAGTTGGAGAAAAGCCGCCGCGAATCCGCCGATCAGCAGAGCGATCCGGTCCTGTGCCCCATCTAGGGTGATCGCCGCGGCCTCCTCCGCCGATACCCCCGCAGGCAACTCTCCGTCAAAACGGGCGAGCTCGTCCATCAGCAGCGACAGCCGATCCTGCTCACCGTCCCACGGCTCGTCGGGCATCAGGGTAAGCGCCAGGATTCCCGCGACCAGCCGCCAGATATCGCTCTTCTTCATGCACAGCATGGTGCCCGACCCGCCCCCTCGTGCGGCAACAGCCGCATTGCCCGCTGCGTCCACCACCAGGACAAGGAGTGCATCAGGCGGGAGTGGCCTCGAATGGGTCAATTGGCCCCACAGGAACGCTTCTGGCCCCAGGCAGCGATCTTGTAGGCTCGTCGCGAACGAGTCGATTGGCCCCTGTGACTTTGATCGAGTCAGCCGACGGCGTTTCCCGATCCAGCCGTTGTCAGTGCTGGCTGGGAGGATGGGTCTGCTGCAGCGGAAATATCGTCGCTCTTGGCATGGAAGGTGTTGACGGCCAGGCACCAAGACCCGCTGGTGACAAGGGCATGGTCGACGGCCAGGTAGCCGGCGATGAGGAGCCCAAGGTCGGCGTTGCGGATCGTCGTTTCGATGCGGCGGGTGGCCTGGGCGAGGGTGCGTTCGTAGACGACGCTGCGGATGCCAACGCGGAGGTCGTCCTGGAGGGGGCGACGGCCAACCGGGGCGTTCGGCGCACGGGTTGAAGCGCCGACGGACAGCCGGCGCCGGACGGATAGACGGGCGTGACGAACTGCATGGGCCTCCCGATCGATGCAGGGGAACACGCGCCGCCGCCCACAGGCGGACGGGGGCGTGCCGGCCGAGGTGGGCAGGAGGACACGGAGCGCGCGGAGGCAGCGCACGCGGACCGGCCCGGTCTGCCCCGGCGGACCGAGGAGGTTCACAGGGGCACCGGGCGGACAGCGGGCCAAGGGACGCGCGCAGGGCTGCCGAGCGGTCCCGTGGCGGCCCTCTGCAGATGCGACTTCACCGTCCCACGGGGGTTCAGTCCGGCGCGTCACGCGACACCCGGGAGGGAATCATTGGCGGTGTCTCGATATGCCGCCCGAGCAATGTCCCCCATCCCGACCCGGGCACGGCTCGCTGGAGGACGCACCATCGGTGCTCAAGTTCAGCCAGAGCGGGCCAGCAAGAAGACACCTCGTACATATACTTTCGAGTACATCAGATCCGAGATGTCCGCTACAGAGCGACACTGGACCACATTTGAGAGGGCAGTACGTGACGTGATGTCCGTTTCGGGCTTTCGGGTGGGGCT
>NZ_JBHUDX010000035.1:0-4348 GCF_042678285.1 Streptomyces caeni | reverse complement strand
AGCCACAACGGCCGTCCAACCTCCCGCCCCTGCCCATACGCCGCCAACAGCGCCTCGGCCTCGATCGGATCCCCGAGCGGGGTGCCCGTACCGTGGGCCTCCACCGCGTCCACGTCCGAAGGTGTGAGCCCGGCGCTTGCCAACGCGTCCCGGATGACGCGCTGTTGGGACGGGCCGTTCGGTGCGGTGAAGCCGTTGGAGGCGCCGTCCTGGTTGACGGCCGAGCCGTTGAGGACGGCGAGGACGCGGTGGCCGTTGCGACGGGCCTCGGAGAGGCGCTCGAGGAGCAGGAGCCCCGCTCCCTCGCCCCAGCCCGCGCCGTCGGCGGTGGCCGAGAAGGACTTGCAGCGGCCGTCCGAGGAGAGTCCGCGCTGCCGGCTGAACTCGATGAAGGGCCCAGGCGTCGCCATGACCGTCACACCGCCGGCCAGGGCCAGGGAGCACTCCCCCGCCCGCAGCGCCTGCACCGCCAAGTGCAGCGCGACCAGCGACGACGAGCACGCCGTGTCGACCGTGACCGCCGGCCCCTCCAGGCCGAAGGTGTAGGCGATGCGGCCGGAGGCGACGCTGCCCGCGCTGCCGTGCAGGAGGTAGCCCTCGAAGCCGTCGGGGATGTCACGGATACGCGAGCCGTAGTCGCCGTACATCAGGCCCGCGTACACGCCCACCGGCGTGTCCTTCACGGACTGGGGGACGATTCCCGCGCGTTCGAAGGCCTCCCAGGCGATCTGCAGGAGCAGTCGCTGCTGGACGTCGACGGCGAGTGCCTCGCGGGGGCTCATGCCGAAGAAGGCGGGGTCGAATTCGTCGGCGTCGTGCAGGAAGCCGCCCTCGCGGACGTAGCTCCTGCCCTGCCGGTCGGGGTCCGGGTCGAAGAGGGTGTCGAGGTCCCAGCCGCGCCCGGTGGGGAAGTCGCCGACGGCGTCGGTGCCGTCGGCGACCAACTGCCACAGGTCCTCCGGCGAGCGGACGCCGCCGGGGTAGCGGCAGGCCATGCCGATGATCGCGACGGGTTCGCGGTTCTTGTTCTCGAGCTCTTCGAGGCGGTGGCGCGTCTGGTAGAGATCGGCCGTGACCTTCTTGAAGTACGAGAGAAGCTTCTCGTCGTTCTCCATGGCTGAATACCTCAATCAATCAGTCAGTCGGGTGACGGCGGATCACTTGGCGTTGGTGCCGAATTCCTTGTCGACGAAGGCGAACATCTCCTCCATGGAGGAGGCGCCGATTCCCTCGACCACGTCGGCGACACCGGTGGCCGATGTCGCGTCGGCCGGTTCGTCGTCCCAGACCGTGAGGAGTTGGCGCAGTCGGGTCCGGGTCATCTCGCGCGCGAGTTTGTCGAGGGAGACGGCGGTGAGGACGTCGCCAAGCCGGTCGATCTCCTTCAGGACGCGTTCCTCGGCGGAGAGTCCGTCGTCGACGATCTCCCGGTGGAGGTAGTCGGCGAGGGCCCGTGGTGTCGGGTAGTCGAAGACGAGGGTGGCCGGCAGGCGGCGTCCGACTTCGGCGTTGAGGCGGTTGCGCAGGTCCACGGCGGTCAGTGAGTCGAAGCCGAGTTCCTTGAAGGCGGTCTCGCCGTCGACGGTGTCCGGGTCGCCGTGGCCGAGGACGGTGGCGACGTGCGTGAGGACGAGGCGGAGCAGCTCGGCTTCCTGCTCCGGGCGGCTCAGGGTGGTCAGCCGCTCAGTGAGTCCGCCGAGGGCCGCGGTGGCTGTGCCCCCGGTGGCGGTGGCGGCGCCCCGGCGCGGGGCGAGTCGTACGAGGCCGCGGAAGAGGGGGGCGAGGCCGTCGCCCTGGGCCCGCAGGGCCTTGGTGTCGAGCCGCATGGGCAGCAGCCAGGGTTCGGGCACGGTGAGGGCGGTGTCCAGCAGGCCGAGGGCCTCGTCGGCGTCGAGTGCGGCCATGCCGGCCCGGGCCATGCGCTGGTGGTCGGCCTCGGTGAGGTGCCCGGTGATGCCGCTGGCCTGCGCCCACAGTCCCCAGGACAGGGTGAGTGCGGGCAGTCCGCGGGCGTGGCGGTGGCGGGCGAGGGCGTCGAGGAAGGCGTTGGCCGCCGCGTAGTTGCCCTGGCCGGCGCCGCCCAGGGTGGCGGCTGCGGACGAGAACAGTACGAACGCCGAGAGCTCCTGGTCGCGGGTGAGGTCGTGCAGATGCCAGGCGGCGTCCACCTTGGGGCGCAGGACGGCGGCGGTGCGTTCCGGGGTCAGCGAGCCGATGACTCCGTCGTCGGCGAGGCCCGCGGCATGGACGACGGCGGTGAGCGGGTGCGTGTTTGGTACGGCGGCCAGGAGCCGCGCGGTGGCCTCGCGGTCGGCGAAGTCGCAGGCGGCTACGGTGACGTGGGCGCCCTGTTCGGCGAGTTCCGCGGTGAGTTCCCTGACGCCCGGGGCATCGGCGCCCCGGCGTCCGGCGAGCAGCAGGTGCCGTACGCCGTGCGCCCGGACGAGGTGCCGGGCGAGCAGCCCGCCGAGCACGCCCGTGCCGCCGGTGATCAGGACGGTCCCTTCGGGGGCGAACGGTACGGATTCCGGGGGCGGTTGGACGGGAACGCGGGCGATCCGCGGGACGAGCATGGTGCCGTCGCCGGTGAGCGCGGCCAGCGGCTCACCCGAGACGACGACGCCGGGCAGTGCGCTCCAGGCGTCCGGGGCGATGTCGACCAGGACGATCCGCCCCGGGTTCTCGGTCTGGGCGGACTTCAGCAGACCCCAGGCGGCGGCGCCGGCGAGGCCCACGGCGCTGTCCGTGCCGTGGTCCGGTCCTCCGCCGGGGCAGACGAGAACGAGCCGGGACGCCTCGAACCGGTCGTCGGACAGCCAGTCCTGGACGACTCCCAGGGCCCGCACGACCGAGGCGTGGGTCTCCGCCACCACATCGTCCCCGCCATGGTCCTTGAGCGGGAGGACGACGACGTCGGGAACGGCCGTACCCGCGTCGACGGCGGCCCGCAGACCAGCCAGGTCCGGGTGGTGTCCGGTCACGGGCCGGGTCAGGGCCGCTTCGAGCCGGTCCCGCGCGGCCGGGTCGTCGCCCGCGACGACGGCCCAGGTCAGGGCAGGGCCGGAGGCGGGCACGGGGCTGGTCAGGGGCACCCATTCGGCCCGGAACAGGGACTCGTGGTGGGTGACCCGCTGGGCACCGCTCAGCCCGTCCGGGGACAGCGTCCGCCACATCATCTGGGCGGCGGTGGCCACGGGCGCCCCGCTCGCGTCGGCGACATGTACGGCCACGGTGTCCGTGCCGGTCCTGGTCAGCCGCACGCGCAAGCTGTCCGCGCCCGAGGCGTGGATGGTCACCCCGTTCCAGGCGAAGGGAAGTACCGGCTCGGCAGCACCCTCCAGGGTCACCACCATGACGGCGTGCAGGGCCGCGTCGAGCAGCGCCGGGTGCAGCACATACAGCGGGGCGTCGGCCCGCTCCTGCTCGGGCAGGGCGACCTCCGCGAAGACGTCGTCCTCAAGCCGCCAGGCGCGCCGCAGGCCCTGGAAGACCGGCCCGTACTCGTACCCCAGGTCGAGGAAGCGGTCGTAGACACCCTCGACGTCGAGCTCCTCGGCGTCGGCGGGCGGCCACGCGCCCGGCTCGACCAGGGGCTCGGCGATGTCGGCGGTCCCGGTGATGAGCGATCCGGCCGCGTGCCGGGTCCAGGAGGACTGTTCCTCGTCGCCACCGGACCGCGAGTGGATGACCAGCTCACGCCGGCCGTCCGCGTCCACCCCCTTCGCGGTGACCTGGAGTTGGACCGTTTCCTGCTCGGACAGCAGGAGCGGGGAGGCGAGGGTGAGTTCTTCCAGCCGCTCGGCGCCGACCTGGTCCCCGGCGCGGACGGCGAGCTCCACGAAGACGGTGCCGGGCAGCAGGACCTGCCCGTTCACGGCGTGGTCCGCGAGCCAGGGATGGGTGCGCAGCGAGAGCCGGGACGTGAGGACCACGCCGGCGTCGTCGGCGAGCTCGACCGCCGCGCCGAGCAGGGGATGCCCGGCCGTCTCCAGACCGGCGGCCGACAGGTCCTGCACCGCGCCCTGAGCCGGCTCCAGCCAGTAGCGGCTGCGCTGGAAGGCGTACGTCGGCAGATCCACCGTGCGCGCCGAGGCCCCGGCGAAGGCCGCCCGCCAGTCCACCGGCACGCCTTGTACGTGGAGTTCGGCGGCGCTCAGCAGCAGCCGGCCCAGCCCGCCGTCGTCCCGGCGCAGCGAGCCGACGGACACGGTGGTGGCCTCGGCGTCCTCGAAGGTCTCCTGCAGCCCAACCGCGAGGACGGGGTGCGGGCTGATCTCCACGAAGGTGGAATGACCGTCGGTGAGGAGGGCGCGGACGGTGTCTTCGAAGAGGACCGTCTGACGGAGGT
>NZ_JBHUDX010000034.1:6844-43296 GCF_042678285.1 Streptomyces caeni | reverse complement strand
GCCGCGGGCCGCGCGGTCCGCGGCCCGCAGCCGGCCCACCGCCCCGGCCAGCCGCTCCGCGCCCGCCGCGGCCAGCAGCGGCGCCCCGGCCAGCGCGTACAGCACATAGCGGTCGTCGTACAGGGGCGAGAGCCGCGACACCGCCATCAGCACCGCAGGCGGGATCAGCAGCAGCGGCAGGGCCACACCCGCCGGGGACACCCCGCGCCGCGCCGGCCCCGGCATCCGCACCGCCACCGCCAACGCCATCAGCACCAGATACGGCCCCAGGACGACCCGGCCCGGTCCCGCGAACTCCTCCACCAGCCGCACGACGCTCGCCGCGTCCGGTGCCCGCAGCCACGCCACCTGCGCCGCCTGCCCCCGCGAGACCAGCACCAGCGGGAGCAGCACCGCGACGGCCGACCCCGCGGCACACGCCCACCCCCGCCACACCCTCGCCGGCACCCGCGCGAGCGCCAGCGTGCAGGCGTGCGCCGGCAGCACCAGCACCGCGAACTCGTGGAGCACACAGGTGACCGCGACGACCGCGCCGTAGGGCCACCACCTCCCGCCCCGCGCCGCCCGCACCAGCAGCAGCGTCGCGCCCGCGACCCCGGCCGCCACCAGCGCGTACGAGCGGCCCTCCTGGGCGTAGTGCCCGACCATCGGCGTGGCCGCGTACAGCAGCCCGGCCCACAGTCCCACCCGCGGCCGGCACAACCGCGCACCGAGGGCGGCGACCAGCCCCGCCGCGGCGGCGGCCCCGCAGACCGACGGCAGCCGCAGCGGCACCTCGCCGGGACGGACGGCCAGGACCATGTGCATCAGCAGGTAGTAGAGGCCGTGCACCGCGTCCACGGTGTGCAGCAGATGCCAGATCTGCGGCACCGAACGCCGCGCTACCTGGTAGGTAGCCGCCTCGTCGCGCCACATGCCGCCACGGTCCAGTCCCCACAGCCCGAGCGCGAACATGACGACCACGGGCACGAGGACGGCCGCGCGCTCCCTGCGCCTCACCGAGGATCGACTCATGCCCGCATTGAACAGGGGTATTTTTTATGTGATGAACCAACCTTTATGGGCTGTTGACGGCGTATCTCCGCACATGCCGCGTGCGCGCCGCCTACCATCCGGGCTTGATGAGTGCCTTGAAGAGTGCCACGGAGCCCCTGCCGATGCCGTCCGCGCCCGTAGCGCCGCCCCGTCGCAGGAGGATCCGCGGACGCCCCCGGTTACCCCTCCTCGCCGCCGGCTGGCTCGCCACACGCGCGCTGATGCTGTGGCTGCTCACCCACGACCAGTACCCCCTGCTCGGCCGGGGCGGCGTCGCACAGGAGGTGTGGAGGCTGTACTTCCACTGGTACGGCGTCCTCCGTCAGGGCACGTTCCCCTCGGGCGACCATCTGTGGCAGTACCCGCCCGGCGCCGGCCTGGTGCTGCTCTCCCCCGCGCTGCTGCCGGAACTGACGTACTTTCAGTCCTTCGTGGCCCTGACGCTGCTCACCGACGCCCTGATCACGCTCGCCCTGGTGCGCGCGGGCACCCGTCCGGGCCGCTCGCTGCGCGGCGCGGCCCTGTGGACGGCGGGCCTGCCCCTGCTGCTGCACGTCCCGCTCGCCCGGTACGACGTCCAGGCCACCGCCTTCGCGGTCGTCTCCCTGCTGGCGCTGACGCGCTCCACGCGCGCATGCGGCGTGTTCGCGGCGCTGGGCGCCCTGGTGAAGGTATGGCCGGCGCTGGCACTCATCGGCGCCCCGCGCGGCCGTACGACCCGTGAGGCGTGGACGGCGGCCGCGGTCGCCTCGGTCACGCTGCTCGCCCTGCTCGCGGCCCTGTTCCGAAGCCCGTTCGACTTCCTGCGCCAGCAGGGCGGCCGCGGCGTGCAGATCGAGTCACTGGGCGGGACGGCGCTCATGTTCGCCCGCCGGGCCGGCTGGCCGGGACACACGCGCTACCGGTACGGGGCGGTGGAGTTCGTGGGCCCCCAGGTGCACACGGTCGCCGTCTGCTCGCTGGCACTGACCGCGGCCGCCTTCGTCCTCCTGCTGCTGTGGCGGGTGCGGGCCCTGAGGTGGACGCCCGCGACGCCGTACGACGCGGCGCTCGCGGCCGTTCTGATGTTCACGGTGACCAGCCGGGTGATCAGCCCCCAGTACATGGTGTGGCTGGTCGGACTGTCGGCCGTGTGCCTGACGTCCCGCCACACCACCCAGCGCCCGGTGGCACTGCTCGTGCTCACGGCGACCGCGGTGAGCGCCGTGGAGTATCCGGCCTTCTACGGGGAAGTGGTGGGCAGCACCTGGACGGGCTGTGCGGTCATGCTGGTGCGCAACGGACTGCTGGCCTCCGCCGCGGCCGCGTCCTTCACCCGCCTGTGGTGCTCCGGCCGTTCCCTCCCGCAACGGCGGGAACCCGAGGCGCCGGTATGGAACCCTGGCCGTGTTCCCGCCCTCTTCCCCACAGAAGGCGAATCGCCTCTTAACGGATGATTACCAGGCAACCGTACTCTCCCAGCTCGTGGATTTGATGCACCCTCACGATGCACAGATCAGCGTCGTCGTCATCGGATACGACGACGCCACTCATGTGACGGACGCGGTACGTTCGGCCCTCGCGCAGGGCGGCGTCGTCCGTGAGGTGATCGCGGTCGACGACTGCTCGACGGACGGCAGCCCCGAACTGCTGGACGCCCTCGCGGCCGAGGACCCGCGGGTGAGAGTGGTGCGCAGAACCGTCAACAGCGGCGGCTGCGGCACTCCCCGCAACGACGGGATCGACGCGGCGACCGCTCCGTACCTGATGTTCCTGGACAGCGACGACATCCTGCCGCCCGGTGCGGCCGACGCGCTGCTCATGGCGGCCGTCGCGCACGGGACCAAGCTCTCCGCGGGCCTGTGCGTGCGCCGCGAGCTGCCGTCGGGCCGCGAGACGCCCTGGGAGCCGGAGCTGTACGAACGGCACGCGGTGGTCCCCGGCCCCTCCCAGCGCCCCCGTCTGGTGCACGACACGCTGTGCGTCAACAAGCTGTACCGCACCGACTTCCTGCGCGAGCACGCCATCCGCTTCCCCGAAGGCCGCTTCCCCTACGAGGACTTCGTCTTCGGCGCGCGCGTCCTCGCCGCCGGACCGAGCATGGCCCTGGTCCCCGAGACGGTCTACGTCTGGCACGTCCGCCGCTCCGCCCGCCGCCTGTCCATCTCCCTCGACCGCGCCGGAATCGACAACTGGAAGGCGCGCATGGAGGCGAACCGGCAGGCGCACGAGATCCTGCTGAGCGCCGGCGAGAAACGGCTGGCCCGGTCGGCACGCACCGCATTCCTGGACCGCGGGCTGCGCATGTACGCACGGGAACTTTCGCTGCGCTCCCCGGATTACCGCGAGGAGTGGTGGACGCTCACGCGCGCGTACCTGTCGGACTTCGACGCGGCGGACTTCGCGCAGGCGTCCGTGCCGGGCCGGGTCGTCGCCCAGGTGGTGCTCGCCTCCGGACAGCCGCGGGACCTGCACCGCCTCAGGGAACTGGCGGCCCGCCCGGCACGTCTGACCCCGCCCTACGCGAGCACCGCGGACGGCGTCCCCGTCTGGTCGGCGGACCTTCCGCAGGTCCGGCTGGAGCACCTGCTGCACCGGCCCGTCCACCACCTTCCGGTCGCCGTCGACGCGGAACTGCGCCCACGCGCGCGTGCCTCCCGGCTGCGGCTGCGACTGCACGAGCTGTACGGGCGGGTGGGGAACGCGCGCCCGGACCGGGTGGACGTGGAGTTCGTGCCGCGGGAGGACGGCACCCGGGTGGGTCTCACCCGCACGGCCCGGCTCGCGCGGGACGCGGGATCCGGCAGCTGGACGGCCGAGACGGCCCTGGACCTCGGGGCGCTCGGCGCCGGCACCTGGGACCTGCGGCTGACACTGCGCTTCGACGACGGCACGAGCTGCGAGACCACGGCCCACGCCCTCACCGGACCGGGTCTGCTGCGCCGCCGCGCGGTGGCGAGCCTCCGGCACGGCGTGCTGCTGGTACAGCCGTACGCGACGCACTCCGGAACGCTGGCCCTGCGCATGGCGTCCGGGCTCCGGGGAGCGACGACCATCGCGGCTCGCAGACTGCGACGCCTGGTTCACTGGAAGTGACCGCACGAGCACCGAGCACCAACCGACGAGGAGACGCCCGCACATGACCTGGCTGATCACCGGCGGAGCCGGTTACATCGGGGCGCACGTCGTCCGCGCCATGACCGAGGCGGGCGAGCGGGCCGTGGTCTACGACGACCTGTCCACCGGCATCGCCGAGCGCGTGCCCGCCACGGTGCCCCTGGTCGTGGGCTCCACCCTGGACGGCGGACTGCTGCGCCGCACGCTGGCCGATCACGCGGTGACGGGTGTCGTGCACCTGGCGGCGAAGAAGCAGGTCGGCGAGTCGGTGGAACTGCCGCTGTTCTACTACCGGGAGAACGTGGAGGGCCTGCGCGTCCTGCTGGAAGCCGTGACGGCGGTCGGCGTTCCCTCATTCGTGTTCTCCTCGTCCGCCGCGGTGTACGGCATGCCGGACGTGGACCTGGTGACGGAGGACACCGCGTGCGCGCCGATGTCGCCGTACGGCGAGACGAAGCTCGTCGGCGAATGGCTGGTGCGTGCCACATCCCGTGCGACGGGCCTGTCCACGGCGTCCCTGCGCTACTTCAACGTGGCGGGGTCGGCGACGCCGCACCTGGCGGACACGGGCGTCTTCAACCTGGTCCCCATGGTCTTCGAGAAGCTGACTCGGAACGCGCCCCCGCGCATCTTCGGCGACGACTACCCGACCCCCGACGGCACGTGTGTGCGCGACTACATCCACGTGGTCGACCTGGCGGAGGCCCATGTGGCCGCGGCCCGTGCGCTCGGGTCCTCCGGCGGCACGGACCTGACCCTCAACATCGGCCGGGGGGAAGGCGTGTCGGTCCGCGAGATGACCGACCGCATCAACGCGCTCACGGGCTACGACATCCCGCCGGCGATCACCCCCCGCCGCCCCGGTGACCCGGCCCGCGTCGTCGCCTCGGCCGAGCGCATCGCCAAGGAGCTGGGCTGGACGGCGCGGTACGACGTCGACGACATGATCACATCGGCGTGGGAGGGATGGGTGCTGAGGCACCCGGGAGCGGCACGGAGCTGAGGCGGCGCGGGGCCGCGGCGGGGCCCACTCGACGACGTCCCCGAGCCGGGGCCGCGCCCGGCGGTCTGCCGGGCCGGCGGGCCGGCGTAGTGCCGGTCGGACCGGCGGACCGGCGGGCCGGCGTAGTGCCGGTCGGACCGGCGGACCGGCGGGCCGGCGTAGTGCCGGTCGGACCGGCGGGCCGAAGAGCCCACAGAACGCGGGACCATGACGCCCGTTCAGCCCGGCCCACCGGCGCGCACTCGGGCTCCATTGGGAGCACGCGCCTACTCCCCCTGGGCGATGAGTTCGGAATGGTGTCCGGACAGTCGCATTCTCCGCCTGGAATATTGACGCCGAAAAGAGGTCATTTGCGGCGTTCTGGATGGACAGGCGGCATTCGCTCAGGGAGACGCCTTCTTCTCGGTTCGCCGATAGGCCTTTGCATCCATGGAGAGGAAGGCAGGAATGAAGAAGCTCGCTTGGGCGGCCAGAGGGCTCGCGACGGTGTCGGGGGCCCTCCTCGTCGGGGCTCTCGTGGCCGTGCCGGCGTCCGCGGACGACAACGGTCAGTCGTCCGCTTCCCAGGGTGGAACGTGTACGTTGCGGAGCGCGGGGGACCGGGAGCAGACCAGGGACCACAGCGTCGACTCCGAGGTCGTGGACGACATCAGCAGCCCACTGTTCGGGACGGTGCTCCGTACGACCACGGACTCGGGGCACGCCTTCCTCAACGACAGCCGGGGGACCGTCTGGATCGACTTCACAGCGATCCCAGGTGCTCCGTCCTGTGTGCTGGAGGCGAGCATCGCCGCGACCGAGGGGGACACCGCCACCGATCCCGTCACCCCCACCATGGTCCACCTCACCGTTGTGGACCAGCACGGAGTCGTCTACGGGGCCGCGTGCACGGCCCCCACCAGCGCCCCCGGCTTCACCACGACGAACATCGCGGCGGCGTGCGGCGTCGGGTTCACCCCGATCTACTGACGGCAGGAGAGAGACAGAGGATCCAGGTGGGACCGATCGCCGGCCGGCGATCGGTCCCACCTCGGCGTTCCGGCCCGTCCGGCCCGGCCGCACCCGCCCGTACCCTGGCCCGATGAGCGAACCGTGCGGCCCTGCATGCCCCGCCGCGCGCCCCGCCCCCGCCGATCGCGGGCTCCGTCCTCGGCACCGATCCGCCGCGGACGACGCACCGGGCGCGCCCTTCGAGTTCGGGCCGAAGGGCGCGTTCTCGGCTCGCTCCGCCGCAGGAACCAATCACCGCGTACCCGCAGGTGCACCGAAGCCGGTTCCGCTGCCGAGAGTCCTTACCGTGGCCTGCGTCACACAGGGTCCCGCTCAAAAGCCCGCCCTGCACCGGGCGGGCCCGCCGAGCGGACGTCCACGACCGCTTCGGGCACGGCGCAGCCCTGCCGGACCGAGCCGTTGCACGTCCCGCTGCCGGTCTTCGAGGACCGCTTCCTGCGCGTCCACGAACTCACGTAACCGGCTGCGAGTTCTGGCGGTTCAAGGGGCGAAGTCGTCGCGGGCGCGGGCCGATCCGGCCTGAATCGCCTTGGAGTCAGGAGATCCCGTTTGATACAAATGATCGATTCGGATTCGTTGCATCCACGATGCCATGCCGTGTCCACTGGTGCGGGATGCGACTGACGGAACGGGTGAGCGGGGGCTCGGAGATGACGGGGTGGGACATCGATCCCGTGGGCGTGCAGGCGACGCTCATGATGACCGGTGAGGCGGGCGGCGATCTGGAGAAGGCCGCCATCTCGATGGTGAACAACCTGACCAGCGCGGCTGGTTCGGCAGGAACCGCGGTTCCCGGCGGGCAGTTCCACGGGCCCATGACCGGCCCGGTCGTCCCCGGCACCCCACGTGTTCCGGTCGGTCCGGTCGCCGCCGCGCTCGGCCAGTACCTGGCCGAACGGCAGAAGAAGCTGGCGTTCATGGCCCGCCGCACCGCCGACTCCGTGCAGGGAGCCGCCGAGGCGACCCGTGCCTACCTGCACGGCGACCTGGACATGGCCGCCGAGGCCCAGCGCAACGCCCTCAGGCCACCGAAGATCGACATGCCCGGGCACGGACAGGACGGCAAGGCCGGGAAGAAGGACGGCAGCGGCTCGTGAGCGGCCAGAGGGCCCTGGACCCCGACGAGATACCCAAGTTCACCGGCGATCAGGAACAACTGGACAAGGACGTGTCGAACATCGGCACGGACGCGACATCCCTGTGGGACGCCGGCGCACAGATCGACACGACCTTCAACTCCCTCTCGGCGTACTACACGGCGCCGGACGCGGACAAGCTCTTCGCCACCACCCGGCCGGTGGCGACGGCCGGCAGCGACCTGTGCGACGAACTGGAGACGGTCGCGGGCGCCCTGGCCGCCTACGCGGACGAGGTCCGCCCGCTGGTGAAGACGTTCGAGCGGCTCCGGCAGGAGGCGTCCGACTTCCAGGCCGCCATCGCCCACGACGACGACTGGCGTGAGGACGGCGACAAGGTCGAGGAGAACAACCACCGCCGCTCCGAGGTGAACGCGGCCTGGGCGGCCTTCCAGGCCGCCGAGCGCGACTGCTACGCCAAAATCGTCAAACTCGTCGGCGGCGATCCGCTGAAGGTCGACGACGGATCCGGCAAGAAGGGCATGTACGGCTACCGGGCCGAGGATCTCGACCATACCCAGGGCCTGCCCTGGGGCGACCCGGTCGACGAGTCGACCCCCTGGTACCGGCTCGACGAGCACGCCTGGAACTTCGCCAAGGGCTTCTTCGTCGACGGCGTGTGGGGCACCATCCGCGGCCTGGGCACCCTCGTCGGCGTGGACGGCTGGGACGCGGCCGGCCAGGCATGGAAGGGCCTGGGCCAGCTCCTGACGGGCGTGGCCCTCACGGTGGTGGCACCCGCCGCCTACTGGACGGCCTCCGACGACGAACTGCCGTCCTGGCTGCGTGACTCCCGCAGGGCGGTCAAGGAGACGGCGAAGGCGCTGACCGCTTGGGACGAATGGGACAAGAACCCGTCACGCGCGGCCGGCGCGGTCACCTTCAACGTCCTGACGACCGTGTTCACGGGCGGCGCGGGCACGGCCGCGAAGACCGGAGGCATCGCGAAGGCGATCTCCCTCGCGGGCAAGGCCGGCCGCGTCGTCGACCCGCTGACGTACGTGGCGAAGGCGGCGGGCTTCGGCCTGACCAGGGTCGGCGACGTGATGGCAAGCCTGAAGGCGGTCACGAAGGGCACGTACGTCGAACTGGCCGGCAGGACGTACGAGATCGCGGACCAACCCCTGGCCGCGACCGACCTGCCCGCGGGACTGACCCCCGAGAACTCCGTCCGCCTGGAGACCCCCAAGGGCGAGGTCGTCTACCTCGACACGAAGACGATGACCCTCCACAACGCCGACGGCACGGTCCGGGAGTCTTTGGAGAACGTGGCACGGGAGGGCTCGGCGGAGGAACGGGCGGCAGCCGCGCATCACGAGGCGCCCGGCCGCTCAGAGCGTGAACTGGCCGGTGCTCGTGCGGGCGGCCACGGAGACGCCGCCGGACACGCGGCGGGCGGCGCCGGGGACGGAGTGCCGGGTGGCGGCGCCGATGCCCTGCCGCCGCATTCGCACGGACCGGACAGGCCGGGTGACCTTGACCGTCTGGGCGGCAGTGAGGGAGATCGTCTCGACGGCGGGCATCCGAACGGGGCCGACCCACGCGAGATCATGCGTCGGCACGTCGAACTCGCCAATACGGACAAGGCATGGTTCAAGGAGCACTACCGGTCGAACGGATACCGGCGGTACGCGATACGAGAGGTTTTCGGCCAGCGACTTCCCACGCTGGTCCGCGACCCCGCCGATCCCGGCCGGTGGATCGCGAAGAACGATCTGCCGCCCGCGACGCCGGCGAAATACCTCGATCCCAACCCACACCCCAGGGGCTCCGCGGTCAACCTCCCCAAGAACGTGCTCCACAAGCTCGATGAGTGGGCACACACACGCCATGAGGCGATCGCCGCCGACAAGGCCGCGGAAACCGCCCTCAGCGACGCGGAGAAAGCATACGCCGACCATCCGACGCCCGAACTGGAGGCAGCACGGGACGCCGCCGAGGCGGCCCACTCCCCCGTACACGGCGAAATGGCCAAGCAGAGCGAGCTGTTCGGCGAGAACGTAGCGGAGTACCACGCGATACCGGATCGCTACCCGAACGCGAAACGCGTCGACGACGGGGCCTTCGGCAACAACCGGTTCGACCAGATCTATCGGAATCCCGACGGCGGCTTTGTGGTCGTCGAGGCCAAGGGATCGCTCAAGGCCCAACTGGGCGAGCGCACGAGCCATCTGGGAAATCGGGTTCAGCAGGGAACCCGGGAGTACTTCGAGACCATCTTGCAGGAGATGCAACATCGCGCGAAGCGGGCAAAGGACCCAGCCGAGAAGGCACTCGCCAAGAACCTCCGGATCGCCCTCTTGGAGGGCAAGGTAGACTATGTCCTGGTCAAGGCAGATGCGACTCCCGCCGGAAAGTATGCGGGCTATGAAATGAAGCAGTTCGACATCAGCGAACCTGGGATCCACTAATGCCTACATCTGTGCCACGCGACGAAGAGACTCCTCCCGGGGATCCGACGAGCTTCATTGAGACGTGTGACGCAGACACACTCGAAGCTATCGAAGATCTCTCGGAGCGACCCGCAGGATTCGGTCTGGCCTTCAGTGATGCCTTGAGCACCGCGCAATTGCATTGCCTCTACGATCCCACCGCCAACAAGTCTGAGACCTGGGAGGCATGGGTTGCGGCGATGCAGGTCGGTTCCGCGCTCTTCGCGGCAGCCACGACAACTCAAAGCTCGATCGAGTGTCGGATCGCACACAAGATGCGGTTGATTCCATCCATCGGTGTCAGGCACTTCACCAACGCCGGTAACTGGATCACCGCGTTCTGGCTGGCCATCGTCTGCCGCGACCAGAACCGAATGACGCAGTTGTCCGACGTGCCGATCGAGCTGCTGCGCGCCTCCGGTGCGGTGTACGACGAGTACATCTACGACTGGGTCGACTCCCTCCAGACGTACTGGACCGAACGCCCCGGACTCGGCGAGAAGTTCACCGCCGCCTTCCAGGGCACCGACCCGGCCCGGCTCCGCGTCGCCGACCGCGAGCTGATGCTGAAGGTCCTCTATCCCCCGCTCAACCTCTTCCTGCAGTTCCTCAAGCGCGACGAGGAGCAGTTCAACGCCGCTCTGGTCGAGGCGCTGCACCTTCACAAGGAGTACTGGACCGCGGACGAGGACCGCCGGCTCACCACCGACGGCGCGGTGGCACTCGGCCCGTTGGCCATCGCCTGCCTGGCCCATGACGTCGGCATGCACATCGACGTCGAGTCCGAGTACCTGCCCGAGCACCTGCTCATGCGTTCCTGGCTCGGCGAGTTCGAGACCTGACGTATGGCCGCCCGGCTCTTCCCTGCCGACATACCTTCCATGGCTGTGATGCGCCGCCCGGCAAAGTGCGCCGGGACCTGGTGCCGAGCGGTTCACGGAGCGGAGCCTTCGACGTCGGCGCTGCGCACGTACAACTCAGCGGCGTGCGGTGGATCTGCGCCGGCTGCGGGCAGCGCGACCAGGCGCGCAACGGACCACGCGTGGCACAGATCCACCAGTCCCTGGACGGCTGCAACCGGTTCCGCCTCAGGTCATTGCTCGCGCACGGGCAGGCGTGCGCCCCGGCTGGCCGCGATCCGCAGTGCGTCGGCCAGCGACTCCACCGCCCTGGTGAGTGCGAACCGCAGCGAGTACTCGCCCGCCTTGGGGTCGGCCAGGACAGCTCGGGCGCCGGTCAGCACCTGCTCGCCCGATGCCAACTGGGCCGCTTCCACGTCGTCCGCGAGCCGGGAGAGCAGGCTGCCGTCGCTGTCGGTGCTCAGGTAGCACGGCTTGCCCTCCGGGGTGGTCCAGGGCAGGAGGCGGGGGTTGTCGAGCACAGGTGTTCCCTTCGGCGCTGGCCTGACAGGCGGCGATTACGTTTCGTACTTCGATCGTCACTGCTTGCGCGTAGGCTGCGGAAGAGGGTCGGCACGGCCTGACACGCCCGGCAACGAGGAGGGGTGACGTGGATCAAGTGGTTGACGCGGAAGGGGAGTCGGGGCGCGCTGTGCTGGGGCGGACCCTCAGATACCTCCGGGAGAAGGCGGGCAAGTCACTCGGGCAACTGGCCGAAGAAACCGCGTACGACAAGAGTTACCTGTGTCGGCTGGAGTCGGGGAAACGGCTTTCCAAGATGGCGGTCATGGAGGACCTGGACAGGTACTTCGGGTCCGGAGACCTGCTGGTCAGCCACTGGAAGGTGGCGCGGCTCGACGCGTTCAAGGACCAGTACAAGCGGTACATGGAGCTGGAGGCGACAGCGCGGGTCATGCAGGTGTTCACACCAGGCGTGCCTGGCGTCTTGCAGACCGAGGACTTCGCTCGCGGGGTGTTGTCCGGGGCTTTGACAACGGCCGACGGTGACGAACTGCTTGAGGAGCAGGTCGCCGCGCGGTTGGGGCGGCAGTACCTGTTGCAGCAGAAGCCGGAGCCCGACGTCCGCATCGTCATCGACGAGTTCGCCTTCCGGCGTCCGGCCACGCGGCCAGAAACCTGGACCGATCAGCTACTTCGTCTGGAGACTGTCGCGCTGTGGCCGAACGTGGTGGTCCATGTGCTGCCGTTCTCGGTGGGAGCCCATCACCACATGACGGGGTCGCTGACCCTGCTGTGGCAAAAGGATGGAAGTGCCGCCGCCTACAAGGAAGGCAACGGCTGCAGCGCCCTGGTCGAGGATCCGGACGATGTCCTGCGGCTCCGACTGTCCTACGATCGGCTCCGAGACCTGGCGCTGTGCCCGGCGGACTCGCTCACATTCATCAGGCGCGAACTGGAGGACCAACGGCCATGACGCACACCCCCAACCTGAGCACCGCCGTGTGGCGCAAGTCGAGCTACAGCGAAGGGGGAGCAAACGACTGCGTCGAGGTCGCCGACGGCCCCCCCGGCATCGTCCCCGTCCGCGACAGCAAGACCCCGCACGACCGCCCGCTCGTCTTCTCCACCGCTTCCTGGAGCGCTTTTGTGGAGGCGGTCAAGCACTGAGCTGGGCGGCGGCGCCGCCTTCGGCACTCCGGCCCGGCCGCCGCGCCGGCAGGTCCGGGGCGCGCCCCGGGGCCCCCGCCCGCGCACCTCCTCACAACGCCTTCAGCGCGCCCGCCGTCGCCCGTGCCAGCCCCGCCAGGTACCCCTTCGGGAGTTTCGGGCTGCGGACCACCACCGCCCGCCAGTAGAGCGGGCCCGAGATCAGGTCGAGGGCCAGGTCCGTGTCGACGCCCTCACGGATCTCACCCCGGGCGGCCGCCGCGGCGACGATGCCGCTCGCCACGCTCTGCTGGCCCTCGCGCAGCGCCTTCTGCACGGCGTCGGCGATGTCCGGGTTGCGCGCGGCCTCCGCCTGGAGGTCCGGGATGATCTGGCCGGCCACCGGATGACGCAGGGCGCGGGACGTCACCTCGTACAGCAGGCGCAGGTCCCCCTCCAGGGTCCCCGTGTCGGGGGCCGGCAGGCCCTGGACGGCGACCGCCGAGACCAGGTCGAGCACCAGGTGCAGTTTGGAGCGCCACCGGCGGTACACCGCCGTCTTGCCGACACCCGCCCGCCGCGCGATGCCCTCGATGGACATCCGGGCGTAGCCGACGGCGGCGAGCTCCTCGAAGACGGCCACGCGGATGGCCTCCGTCACGTCCTCGCGGAGCACGGCCGCACCCGCGGGCGCCCTGCGGCGCCGCTTCGCCTGGGGAGTGCCGGCGTTCGTGGTCATACGCACCAGCATAGGGCGTAACGACGAAACGGTTGCGTCCCGACGTCCGGACGGCTTACGCTCACGTTGCGACGATACGGTCCCGTCTCGACCTAAAGCGCGGCCATTCAAACCCCAAAGAGTGGCACAAGGCCCCAGGAATGCGGTACCAACGGGGCACGACGGCGGAAGACTACGGACCGGTTCGCCGCACCCGACCCCCGAGCGAAAGCAGCGGATGTGAGCCAGGTCCTCGACACACCGCCCCCCACGGCGCCCGCGGCAGGCGAGACGCCCGCGCAGCTGGCCGCCCGGTACGGCCTCTCCGTCAGCGGTGCCCGCCCTTCCCTGCCGGAGTACGTCCGGCAGCTGTGGGCGCGCCGCCACTTCATCGTGGCCTTCGCCACCGCCAAACTCACCGCCCAATACAGCCAGGCGAAGCTCGGCCAGGTCTGGCAGGTGATGACCCCCCTGCTGAACGCGGCGGTCTACTACTTCATCTTCGGCGTGCTGCTCGGCACCAAGCGCGGCGTGGCCGACTTCATCCCGTTCCTGGTCACGGGCGTGTTCATCTGGACGTTCACACAGTCCTCGATCATGGCGGGCACCCGCGCGATCTCCGGCAACCTGGGCCTCGTCCGCGCCCTGCACTTCCCGCGCGCCGCGCTGCCCATCTCCTTCGCGCTGCAGCAGCTCCAGCAACTGCTGTTCTCGATGGCCGCCCTGATCGTGATCCTGCTCAGCTTCGGTGTGCCGCCGGCCGTCTCGTGGCTGCTCGCGGTGCCGGTCCTGGTCCTGCAGTTCACGTTCAACGCGGGCGTCTCCATGATCATGGCCCGGCTGGGCGCGAAGACACCGGACATCGCGCAGCTGATGCCGTTCGTCCTGCGCACCTGGATGTACGTGTCGGGCGTCATGTGGAGCATCGACTCGATGCTCCAGCGCAGCACGCTTCCGCACTTCGTGACGGTCCTCCTGAAGGCCAACCCCGCCGCGGTCTACATCGACCTGATGCGCTTCGCGCTCATCGACAGCTTCCACGCACACCAGCTCCCCCACCACGTGTGGGCCTACGCGGTCGGCTGGGCCCTCCTCGCGGGCGTCGGCGGCTTCATCTACTTCTGGAAGGCTGAGGAGAGGTACGGCCGTGGCTGATTCTGTGAACGACGAGCGGATCCCCACCGTCATCTGCGACGGCGTCGACATCGTCTACCGCGTCAACGGCACCGGCGCCGGCCGGGGCTCCGCCACCGCCGCGCTCAACCGCATGCTGCACCGCAAGCAGACGGAGAAGGCGGCGGGCGTACGCCGGGTGCACGCGGTGAAGAACGTCTCCTTCACCGCCTACAAGGGCGAGGCCATCGGTCTGATCGGCACGAACGGCTCCGGCAAGTCGACGCTGCTCAGGGCCGTCGCCGGGCTGTTGCCCGTGGAGAACGGCAAGATCTACACCAACGGGCAGCCCTCCCTGCTCGGCGTGAACGCGGCTCTGATGGGCGACCTGACGGGCGAGCGGAACGTCATCCTGGGCGGCCTCGCGATGGGCATGTCGCGCGAGGAGATCAAGGCCCGCTACCAGGAGATCGTCGACTTCTCCGGCATCAACGAGAAGGGCGACTTCATCACCCTCCCCATGCGGACCTACTCCTCCGGCATGGGCGCCCGGCTGCGCTTCTCGATCGCCGCCGCCAAGAACCACGACGTCCTGCTCATCGACGAGGCGCTGGCCACCGGCGACCGCTCCTTCCAGCGGCGGTCCGAGAAGCGCATCCGCGAACTGCGTGAGCAGGCGGGCACGGTGTTCCTGGTCACCCACAGCAACGCCACCATCCGCGACACCTGCGAGCGCGCGCTGTGGCTGGAGCGCGGTGTGCTGCGCATGGACGGTCCGACCGAGGACGTCCTCGCCGCCTACGAGGATTTCACGAACGGCGACAAGCCGAAGGGCCCGGCCGCCCCAGCCCCGGCGAAGCAGGGCAAGTGACGGCAGCCCCGTCCGCTCCCCCGCACCCGGGTGCGGGGGAGCGGACGGGGCCGGGGCGGATGCGCTCAGCGCATGACCTCGTACAGCACGGTCGCCGTCATCGGCGGCCGGCCCAGGCCGTGCAGCAGGCAGTTGAAGACGAGGAAGTTGACCGCGACTCCGCTGCCGCCGACGACCCCGAACCTGGCCACCTCCACCACGAACCGCCGCACTTGGGCCGGCCAGGAAACGGGGGCGGGTGCCGGGGTGAGGGTGGGTACGGGGAGGGGGAGCGACGCCCACGACGGCCGTGCGAGCGGCCTGGGGGCGCTGCTCGGCGAGGTTCGCAGTCACGGGTACGGGTCCTCCGCTGGTCCAACGATCACGCCAACCCTAGCTGGAATGTCCCGTTTGAAGGGAAAGGGTAAGGAACAGGCGGGAATTCCCCTAAGTCGTGGCAAGAATGCCGGAATCGGCTGCCCAGGTGGCAGATCGTCCCCGGTACGGCGAGGGGGCGCCCTGTCCTCCTGGGGCGCCCCCTCGCCGTACCGGGTCAGGCGTGACTAGCCGTGCGACCTCAGCAGCGTCCGCATGGTGCGCATCGCGACCGACAGGTTCGCGAGATCGAACGAATCCGAGGTCGCGATCTCGTCGAGGGTCGTGCGCGCCCTTCCCAGGATCGCCGCGTTCCGCTCCTGCCATGCCTGGAAGCGCTGCTCCGGCGTGGAGGTGCCGTTGCCGACCGCCAGGACGTCGGCGGTCAGGCCCGCGTGGGCCGCGTAGAGGTCCTCGCGGATCGCCGCGCGCGCCATCGACTGCCACCGGTCGGCGCGCGGCAGTTCGATGATGCGGTCCATGAGCTGGGTGATCCGCAGCCGGTCGGCGAGGTCGTAGTAGACCTCGGCGACGGCCATCGGGTCCTTGCCCATGCGGTCGGCCACCGAGACGATGTCGAGCGCCGGGAAGGCGGAGGAGAACCCGGCCACCCGCGTGGCGAGTTCGTCCGTGACGCCGGCGCCCGTCAGCTCGTCGTAGATCTTCTGCCACCATTCCAGGTCCACGCCGCGCAGCAGCTTGGGCAGCTCGCTCCACACCTGCTCGACCCGGTCCTTGAAGAACGCGATCGTCTCGCCGAGTTCCAGCGGCTGCGGCCGGTTGTTGAGCAGCCAGCGCGTGCCCCGCTCGACCAGCCGGCGGGAGTGCAGGCGGATACGGGTCTGGACGGCCGCGTCGACCTGGTTGTCGAGGGCCTCGACCGCGTCCCACACCGCGCTCGAGTGGAAGATCGCGCGGCCCGCGGTCTGCGCCCTGACGATCTCCTCCAGCGAGGCGCCCGTCTCCTCGCGGAGGCGGTGCAGGAAGCTCGTACCGCCCGTGTTGACGGTGTCGTTGACCAGGACCGTCGTCACGATCTCACGACGCAGCGCATGGGTGTCGATCTGCTCGGCGAACCTCTCGCGCAGCGCCGTCGGGAAGTACGCGTGCAGCAGGCTTCGCAGATACGGGTCGTCGGGCAGCGTGGTGTCGAGCAGCTCCCTGGAGACGGTGATCTTCGTGTACGCCAGCAGGACGGCCGTCTCCGGACCGGTCAGCCCGTGCCCGGTGCCCAGCCGCTCACGGATCTGCCGGTCGGTGGGCAGGAACTCCAGCGCCCGGTCCAGGTGGCCCTCGCGCACCAGATGGCGGATGAACCGCTGCTGCGCGTGGAGCATGTCCTTCGACTGGGACAGGGCGTTGGCGATCGCCACGTTCTGCGCGTAGTTGTTGCGCAGCACCAGGGCGCCGACCTCGTCGGTCATCTCGGCCAGCAGCTGGTTGCGCTGCTTGACCGTCAGATCGCCGTTGGCCACGACCGCGTTGAGCAGGACCTTGATGTTCACCTCGTGGTCGGAGGTGTCCACGCCCGCGCTGTTGTCGATCGCATCGGTGTTGATCTTGCCGCCGTGCTGGGCGAACTCGATACGGCCCAGCTGGGTCAGCCCCAGGTTGCCGCCCTCGCCGACGACGTTGACCCGCAGGTCGCTGCCGTCCACGCGGATGGCGTCGTTGGCCTTGTCGCCGACGTCCGCGTGCGTCTCCGTCGACGCCTTCACATACGTGCCGATGCCGCCGTTCCACAGCAGGTCCACCGGCGCCATGAGGATCGCCTTCATCAGGTCGGCGGGCGTCATCTTGGTGGCGCCGGAGTCGATGCCGAGCGCCTCGCGGATGTGCCCGTTGAGCTGGATCGCCTTGGCCCCGCGGGGGAACACACCGCCGCCGGCCGACAGCAGCTCGGTGTTGTAGTCGGCCCAGGAGGAGCGCGGCAGCTCGAACAGCCGGCGGCGCTCCGCGTACGAGGTCTCCGCGTCCGGGTTCGGGTCGATGAAGATGTGCCGGTGGTCGAAGGCCGCGACCAGGCGGATGTGCTCGGACAGCAGCATGCCGTTGCCGAACACGTCACCGGACATGTCACCGACGCCGACCACGGTGAAGTCCTCGGTCTGGGTGTCCACGCCCAGCTCCCGGAAGTGCCTCTCCACGGACTCCCAGGCACCGCGGGCGGTGATGCCCATGCCCTTGTGGTCGTAGCCCGCGGAGCCGCCGGAGGCGAAGGCGTCGCCGAGCCAGAAGTGGTACTTCTCGGCAACCTCGTTGGCGATGTCCGAGAACGTCGCCGTGCCCTTGTCGGCCGCGACCACGAGGTAGGTGTCCTCGCCGTCGTGCCGGACGACGCCCGGCGGCGGCACGACCTCACCGGCCACCATGTTGTCGGTGATGTCGAGCAGCGCCGAGATGAACGTCCGGTAGCTGCGGATGCCCTCGGCGAGCCACGCGTCGCGGTCCACGGCGGGGTCCGGCAGCTGCTTGGCGACGAAACCGCCCTTGGCGCCGACCGGCACGATGACGGTGTTCTTCACCATCTGCGCCTTGACCAGGCCGAGGATCTCGGTCCGGAAGTCCTCGCGCCGGTCGGACCAGCGCAGCCCGCCTCGCGCGACCTTGCCGAAGCGCAGGTGCACGCCCTCGACACGCGGCGAGTACACCCAGATCTCGTACGCGGGACGCGGCGCCGGCAGGTCCGGGATGGCCTGCGGGTCGAACTTCATGGAGACGTAGTCGTGCGGCGTGCCGCCCGTCTCCTCCTGGAAGAAGTTGGTGCGCAGGGTCGCCTTGATGACGGTGAGGAAGGACCGCAGGATCCGGTCCTCGTCGAGCGAGGCGACCTGGTCGAGCGCGGCCTCCAGCTCCTCCAGGAGAGCGTCGGTCAGCTCCAGGCCCGCCCGCTGCCGCTCAGGCGACATCCGCGCCTCGAAGAGCGAGACCAGCAGCCGGGTGGTGTGGACGTTGTTCCGGAGGGTGTCCTCCATGTAGTCCTGGCTGAAGGTGGAACCGGCCTGGCGCAGGTACTTGGCGTACGCCCGCAGCACCATCGCCTGGCGCCAGGTCAGTCCGGCACTCAGCACCAGGGAGTTGAAGCCGTCGTTCTCGGCCTGCCCGGTCCAGGTGGCGGCGAACGCGTCCTGGAACCGCTCGCGGCCGTCGTCGCCGAGGTAGTCGCCGTTGCCGGACAGCGCCCCGGGCAGACGCAGACCGAAGTCGTAGATCCACGCCGTCGCGCGGTCCGCGCAGCGCAGTTCGTACGGGCGCTCGTCGGTGACCTCCACGCCGAGCCGCTGGAGCACGGGCAGGACGGCGGAGAGGGAGATGGAGTCGCCCTTGCGGTAGATCTTGAAGCGGCGCTCACCGGGGCCGGCGCCCACGGGCTCGTACAGGCTGAGGGCGAAGTTCCTGCCGCCCTCCTTGTCACCGAGTTGCTCGAGGTGGACGAGGTCGGCGACCGCGGCGCGCGGGGTGTGGTCGGCCTTGTAGCCCTCGGTGAAGGCGTTGGCGTAGCGCCGCAGCAGCTCGGCGGCGCGCTCCTCGCCGCACTCGGCGTTCAGCGCCTCGGCGAAGCCGTCGGCCCAGGAGCGGGCGGCCTCCACCAGCCGCGCCTCGATGCGCTCCTTGTCGGAGTCGGACAGCTGCGGCAGCTCCGTGCCCGGCGGGACGCGGACCACGAAGTGCAGCCGGGAGAGGATCGACTCGGTGTTCCAGGCCGTGAAGTCGACGCTGGTGCCGCCGAGTTCCTCCTTCAGGATGTCGATGATCCGCAGCCGGACGGCCGTGGTGTAGCGGTCGCGCGGCAGGTAGACGAGGGCCGAGTAGTAGCGCCCGTACTCGTCCTGGCGCAGGTAGAGGCGCAGTCGTCGCCGTTCCTGGAGGTAGAGGACGGAGGTGACGATCGACTGCAGCTCGCGGGCGGGTGTCTGGAACAGCTCGTCGCGCGGGTAGGTCTCCATGATCTGGAGCAGGTCGCGGCCGTCGTGGCTGTGGGGCGAGAGCCCGGCGCCCTTGAGGACCCCGTCGACCTTGCGCCGGACGACGGGCACGCGGCGCACGGACTCGGTGTAGGCGGCGGACGAGAACAGGCCGAGGAAGCGGCGCTCGCCGATGACGTCCCCGTTCTCGTCGAACTTCTTCACACCGACGTAGTCGAGGTACGACGGCCGGTGCACGGTCGCCCGGCTGTTGGCCTTGGTGAGGATCAGCAGCTTGTGCTCGCGGGCCTTGGCGCGGGCGTCGGCGGGCAGCCGCTCGAAGGACGGGCTGACCGGGTGGCTGTCCTCGCCGGCGTGGTGCGGGTCGGAGCGCAGAATACCGAGGCCGGTGCCGGGCACGGCGGCCAGCGAGTCGTCCTCGCGGAGCTGGTACTCGCGGTAGCCGAGGAAGGTGAAGTGGTCGCTGGCCAGCCAGCGCAGCAGCTCGCGGGCCTCCTCGCGCTCCACGTCGGGCAGGTCCCGGGGCATGGGTTCCGTCGGAATGCCCTCGGCGATGCGCACCGCGGCGTCGCGCATCTTCTCCCAGTCCTCGACCGACTCGCGGACGTCGGACAGGACGCGCAGCAGATCGGCGGTGATCTGCTTGAGGTCGGCGCGGTCGGTCTCGCGGTCGATCTCGACGTGGATCCAGGACTCCAGGTGGGCGTCGTGCGGCAGCTCCCCGTGGGGCACGGACGGCAGCACCTCGAGGAGCTTGCCGGTCAGGTCGCGGCGGACGACGAACTGCGGGTGGATGACGACGTGGATGCCCCGCCCCTGACGCGACAGCTCGTTCGTCACGGAGTCGACGAGGAACGGCATGTCGTCGGTCACGACCTCGACGACGGAGTGGCTGCACGTCCAGCCGTTCTCCTCGATGGTCGGGGTGTGCACCCGCACGTTGGCCGTGCCCTGCGGGCGCATCTCGGCCATTCTGTAGTGCGAGAAAGCCGCGCCGAAGATGTCCACCGGGTCGCAGGCGGCTAGATCCTCGGGGGCGGTGTGCAGGAAGTAGCGCTGGAGGAACGCGAGCACGGTGTCCCGGTCGGGGGTGCCCTCGCCCGTCGTCCCAGTCGGTAGATACCCCCCGACCGGGCTGTTCTCAGCTACCCGAGCGGCCCTCTCCAGCAGCTCGGCCTTGGCTTCGTCCAGCTTGGTCTGCATTGTCCTCTGGCTCCTGTCGCGCGCCGTTGCGTGACGTAGAAGGAAGTACGGTCTCTTCTCCGACGTAACGCCGCGACGCGGGGTGTCCGGTCTGCTTCGACGCTATGCCGCATGGAGAGATCGGCGGGGGGTTATCGGTCATATGCGGTGTCCTGGGCGGCTGTGACGCTGCTCTCGGCGCTCTGTGCGCCTCCCGCGTCCCCGGCGCCCCGGTGACTCCCGCGGGCGCCTTCGGCGCCCTTCCCGAACGGCCCCGCCTGCGAAGACCAGCGACCGCCGCCCGGTCACGGATGCCCTCCGTGGTCACCGGGCGCAGGGCAGGGACGACGATGTCCCCGCGAGGTATCGCGCTGATCACGCCACAAGGCTATCGCTCTGGACGGGGGGCACGTCATGAGCCGTATGTGTACAAAACCAGGGGTCGAACTTTGACGTTCTGCACAGGAGCATCGGGGGCGCCGCTGTGCGGGGCACTCGGTGGGAGCATGACCGTACGAACAGTGCGCGGCCCCTTGGCAAGGGCCTCGGCGTCAGGCACGTTGCCCGAAGCACCCGACCGCACGATCGAGGAGAGCCCGGCGAACATGGCGCAGAAGATTTTGATCGTCACCGGCGACGCGGCGGAATCACTGGAGGTTCTCTACCCCTACCAGCGCCTGCGCGAGGAGGGCTACGAGGTGCACATCGCGGCCCCCTCCCGCAAGAAGCTCCGCTTCGTGGTCCACGACTTCGAACCCGGTTTCGACACCTACACCGAGAAACCCGGCTACACCTGGCCCGCCGACCTGGCCTTCTCCGAGGTCGACCCCGGCGATTACGTCGCCCTCGTCATTCCCGGCGGGCGCGCCCCGGAGTATCTGCGCAACGATCCCGAGCTCCGCAAGATCCTCAAGTCGTTCTTCGACGCCGACAAGCCGGTCGCCCAGATCTGCCACGGCCCGCTGCTCACGGCCGCGGCCGACGCCCTGCGGGGGAGGCGCGTCACGGCGTACCCGGCCCTGGAGCTGGACATGCAGGCGGCCGGTGCCACCTTCCAGGACGCCGAGGCGGTCGTCGACGGCACCCTGGTCTCCTCCCGCGCCTGGCCGGACCACTCCCGCTGGATGCGCGAGTTCCTGACCGTCCTGCGGGCCAAGGCACCCGTGACCTGACGACGCACCTCCGGGCACGGTGCGGCGCCCCCGGGGGCGCCGCACCCCGCCTGACACCTCACGCCGCCAGTCGCTCGGCTTCCTCGACCGCCTCCTCCAGCGTGTCGACCACCGGGACGCCGGCCTGCTCCAGGCTCGCCCGGCTGTGGGAGCCACCGGTGTAGAGAACGGCCCGCGCCCCGACGTGCCGGGCCGCGACCGCGTCGTCCGCGGCGTCCCCGATCACCACCGTGCGGGACGGCTCCACGCCGGCGAGCGCGCGTATGTGCCGGACCATGTGCTCGGCCTTGCTGCCGCCCGAGGGACCGGTCCGCCCCTCCACCCGTACGAAATGCGTCTCGATCCCGAACCCCCGGACCAGCGGGACGAGTTCCTCGTGCACATACATGCTCAGGAGCGACTGACTGCGGCCCGCCGACCGCCACTCCGCCAGCAGCTCCGTCGCGCCCGCGGTGAGCCCGCAGGTGAGCCGGTGTTCCGTGTAGTACCGGTGGAAGGTCTCGTCCATGACCTCCCACTCGGTGTCCGTCGGCAGCCGCCCCATCAGCCGCTCGTAGAACTTCGGCACCGGCACGCAGTACAACGCCCGGTACCGCTCCAGCGTGATCGGCTCCAGCCCCAGCTCGGCGAACGCCGCGTTCGTCGCCCCGATGATCGCGTCGTTGTCGTGGAACAGCGTCCCGTTCCAGTCCCAGACGATGTGCGCGTTTCCGTACGTCCCCATGCCGGAAAACGTACCCGCCGCCACTGACAATCACCGGGGGATCCGCACCGGGCACCGGGCCGCTGCCCCGGACAACGCCCGGTCACTCGCCCGGTCAGTCGCCCGGTCAGTCGCCCAGTCCCACCAGATTCGGGATCTCCTGCGTCGCATACCAGAGCAGTTCGTGGTCGTCGGCGCCGTCCACGACGAACTGCGCGTCGTCGTCCCCGCGGTCCGCCGCCTCCAGCGCCCGGGCCGCCGCGGTCACGTCCGCCTCCGCCTCCGCGGCGTCCACGTGCACCGCGGCCGCCTTGGCCAGCAGTACGGCCCCGGCGACGCGCACCTCACCGAGTGCCGCCGGATCGAGGCCCCGGTCAGGATCCGCCATCGCCGCGCCGTCCGGCACGTCGACCGCGACGACGATCCGCCGCCGGGGCGCCTCGGGGTCCGCCGCGAGCAGTCGCAGGGAGGCCAGCGCCGCCCGGCTCAGGGCCGCGTACTCCAGTTCCTCGATGTCGTCGGAGAGGTACCACTCGCGCAGCGCGGGCGTGACGGCATACGCGACGACCGGTCCCGCGCCCAGCTCGCCCGTCTTGTACGCCTCGGCGAGACCGGGGAGGGTCAGGGGAACGTAGACGCGCATGACGAGCCGCTTTCGTAGTGGGTCAGGGCTGCCGGACGGCCCAGAGAGGTTGTGAAGGCCCCTCGGAGACCGTTCCCGCGCCTCCGGCGAGTCACCCCAGGATACGTGCGGCCGTCCCCCTTCGGGGCCTGTACACCGCCTTCACGACGTCAACGAGGACACTCACGGATCACCCGGTACACCCCGGCCGCCCCACGGATTCGCGGCACCCCGCTCACCCTGATAGGCGAACCGTGCCGCGGCCACGACACGTACCCCGCTTCCTTGCGGGCACCGTCCCGCGCCTCGTACAAGATCCCCAACGAAAAGTTACCAACCGGTATCGACCGGTCCGGCGAAACGGGGACCCCCATGAACAAGGTGATGACCAGGAACAGGGCGACGACCGCGGGGAGGCGGAGCCCGGGCCAACGCCCACCGGTCCGCCACGACACCCGCCGTCCGGGCGGCGCTGACAGCCGTACGGCACCGGACCGGGGCACGCCCCGGGCGACGGCGCCCGGCACGCAAAGCCGTACCGCGCCGGTACCCCGGCCCCGCCCCACCGATGTCTTCGCCGACCGCCTCCTGTCCGTACTGAGCGGCCGACGGCCGGTGCACAGCATGCTCGGGCACACCGCCGGCCGGGCCTACGACCAGCTGGCCCGGCTCGCCGAGCGCGGCCCGCTGCGCACCCGCGGAACCCGTCCGGTCGTCCGCGACATCGGCTACTACGTTCCGCGTCCCGGCGCCGTCGAGGCATTCGCCCGCATCGGCGCGGGCGATCGACTGCGTGCGATGGCGTTCCGCCTGGAGTGCGGCCCCGACCATCGCTGGCGGTGCACAGCCGTGGAACTGGGTGGGCCGCGGACGCCCCTGACGGACGACGACTGACGCCGACGATGCGGAGGGGCCGGACACCCCACCCGGGTGCCCGGCCCCTCACGACGGCGTTGTCGCCGGCGTCACCGTCACTTCTTACGGCGGCGCCCGCCCTTCGCCTGCTTGCGGCGCTCCGCGCGCGTGAGGCCGTCCGCCTCCGAGCGCACCGGCTCGCCGTCGCTGGTGAAGTCACCCTCGACGATCCCGCCCTCGCCGTCCACGGTCGGCGCGGAGAAGTGCAGCCGCTCGTGGCGCTGCGGGGCGTCGAGACCCTTGGCACGGATCTCCGGGCGGGCCGCCTGGGCGGCCACCGCCTCCTCCTTCTCCAGGGAGGGCTTGGCGTCCTCGACGGGGACCTCCTCGACCTGCTGCTCGACCTGGACCTCCAGGTTGAACAGATAGCCGACGGACTCCTCCTTGATGCCGTCCATCATCGCGGTGAACATGTCGAAGCCCTCGCGCTGGTACTCGACCAGCGGGTCCTTCTGCGCCATCGCGCGCAGGCCGATGCCCTCCTGGAGGTAGTCCATCTCGTAGAGGTGCTCGCGCCACTTGCGGTCCAGGACCGACAGCACGACCCGGCGCTCCAGCTCCCGCATGATCTCCGAACCGAGCTGCGCCTCACGCTGCTCGTACTGCTCGTGGATGTCGTCCTTGATGGACTCGGCGATGAACTCGGCGGTCAGCCCGGCCCGGTCGCCGGCCGCGTCCTCCAGTTCCTCGATGGTGACCCTCACCGGGTAGAGCTGCTTGAAGGCGCCCCACAGCCGGTCCAGGTCCCACTCCTCGGCGAAGCCCTCGGAGGTCTCGGCGGCGACGTACGCGTCGATCGTGTCGTCCATGAAGTGCTGGATCTGCTCCTGCAGGTCCTCACCCTCCAGGACGCGGCGCCGCTCGCCGTAGATGACCTCACGCTGCCGGTTGAGGACCTCGTCGTACTTGAGGACGTTCTTCCGGGTCTCGAAGTTCTGCGTCTCCACCTGCGACTGGGCGGACGCGATCGCGCGCGTGACCATCTTGTTCTCGATCGGCACGTCGTCCGGGACGTTCGCCATCGACATCACGCGCTCGACCATCTGGGCCTTGAACAGGCGCATCAGGTCGTCGCCCAGGGAGAGGTAGAAGCGGGACTCGCCGGGGTCGCCCTGACGGCCGGAGCGGCCGCGCAGCTGGTTGTCGATACGGCGGGACTCGTGGCGCTCCGTGCCCAGGACGTAGAGGCCGCCCAGGGTCTCGACCTCGTCCTTCTCGGCCTTGACCGCCTGCTCGGCCTTCTCCAGGGCGGCGGGCAGCGCCGCGGCCCACTCCTCGATGTGCTCCTCCGGGTCGAGCCCGCGCTGGCGCAGCTCGGCCTCGGCCAGGTCCTCGGGGTTGCCGCCGAGCTTGATGTCCGTACCACGGCCGGCCATGTTCGTGGCGACGGTGACGGCGCCCCTGCGGCCGGCCTGGGCGACGATCACGGCCTCACGGTCGTGCTGCTTCGCGTTCAGCACCTCGTGCTGGATACCGCGCTTGCTCAGCTGCTGGGACAGGTACTCCGACTTCTCGACCGAGGTCGTGCCGACGAGGATCGGCTGGCCCTTCTCGTGCTTGTCGGCGATGTCGTCGACGACCGCCTCGAACTTCGCGACCTCGGTGCGGTAGATCAGGTCCGACTGGTCCTTGCGGATCATCGGCCTGTTGGTCGGGATCGGGACCACGCCGAGCTTGTAGATCTGGTGGAACTCGGCGGCCTCGGTCATCGCCGTACCGGTCATGCCGGAGAGCTTGTTGTAGAGGCGGAAGAAGTTCTGGAGGGTGATCGTGGCGAGCGTCTGGTTCTCGTCCTTGATGTCCACCCCCTCCTTCGCCTCGATGGCCTGGTGCATGCCCTCGTTGTAGCGGCGGCCGGCGAGGATACGGCCCGTGTGCTCGTCGACGATCATGACCTCGCCGTCAATGACGACGTAGTCCTTGTCGCGCTTGAAGAGCTCCTTGGCCTTGATCGCGTTGTTCAGGTAGCCCACCAGCGGGGTGTTCACCGACTCGTAGAGGTTGTCGATGCCCAGCCAGTCCTCGACCTTGGTGACGCCGGACTCGTGGATGGCGACCGTGCGCTTCTTCTCGTCGACGTCGTAGTCGCCGGTCTCCTCGACACCCTTCAGCGGGTTGCCCGCCTCGCCTCGCTTGAGGCGCGTGACCAGCTTGGCGAAGTCGCCGTACCACTTGGTGGCCTGGTCGGCGGGGCCGGAGATGATCAGCGGCGTACGGGCCTCGTCGATGAGAATGGAGTCGACCTCGTCGACGATGGCGAAGTTGTGGCCGCGCTGGACCAGTTCCTCCTTCGACCACGCCATGTTGTCGCGGAGGTAGTCGAAGCCGAATTCGTTGTTCGTGCCGTAGGTGATGTCGCAGGCGTACTGCTCGCGGCGCTGGGCCGGGGTCATGTTGGCCAGGATGCAGCCGACGCTCAGGCCCAGGAACTTGTGGACGCGGCCCATCATCTCGGAGTCGCGCTCGGCCAGGTAGTCGTTGACCGTGACGATGTGGACGCCGTCTCCGGAAATGGCGTTCAGATAGGCGGGCAGCGTGCCGACCAGGGTCTTGCCCTCACCGGTCTTCATCTCGGCGACATAACCGAGGTGCAGCGCGGCGCCACCCATCATCTGCACGTCGTAGTGCCGCTGGCCGAGGACTCGCTTGGCGGCCTCGCGCACGGTGGCGAACGCCTCGGGGAGCAGGTCGTCCAGGCTCTCGCCGTCGGCGTACCGCTGCTTGTACTCGTCGGTGAGAGCCCGCAGCTCGGCGTCGGAGAGGTCGATGAAGTCCTCTTCGATGGAGTTGACCTGGTCCGCGATGCGGTGCAGCTTGCGCAGGATCTTGCCTTCGCCTGCACGCATGATCTTCGAGAGGACGGACACGGGGGTTTGTCTCCTTGCCGTTCGGGCCTGGGACGGTCGGTTACATATGACAGCTTGAGCAACGGCCATCGTAAGCGAGGACCCCGCCACGCCGGGAGGTCTGCCGTCGACAGCCATTAGGACAACGGACGGGCGTCGCGGAAGGTGCCGCGCCGATGCTACGAATTGTCACGAGAATCTCACGCGGTGACACGTGACACAGTGCGGGCCGGCCCGGTGGTGACGGCGCCCCGGCACGAAAAATCATGGCGTCGCGGCGGGCGGCCGAGCAGAATCGGGCGATGGACCCCGTCAGCCTGACCACCGGCCGTCTTCTGTTGCGCACCGTGGGCCCGTCGGACGTCGAAGCGGTGTACGAAGCCGCCCAGGATCCCGACATCCAGCGCTGGACCACGATCCCGTCCCCGTATCTGCGCGAGCACGCGGAGGGGTTCGTCCGGCAGATGGTGCCCGACGGCTGGGCGGAGGCGTCGATGTTCACGTTCGGCGTGTTCCTCCCCTCCGGGGAGCTGGTGGGCATGCTCGGGCTGACGATGCGCTCGCTGGGCGTCGCCGAGGTGGGCTTCTGGGCGGCGAAGGAACACCGGGGCAACGGCTACCTCACGGAGGCGACGCTGGCCGCGTCCCGCTGGGCCTTCACCCGGATGTCCATCGACCGCGTGGAGTGGCGTGCCGAGGTGGGCAACGCGGGCTCCCGCGCGGTCGCGGAACGCGCGGGCTTCACCGTCGAGGGCACCCTGCGCTCCGCGATCAACAACAAGGGGGTGCGCCGGGACTGCTGGGTGGGCTCCCTGCTGCCGTCGGACCTGGGCCTGCCGTCGGCGGCGCCGTATCTGCCGGCGCGACCGTAGCGGGCCGCACGTCCCGTGCCCGCGTCGGCCGCCGTTGTCAGTGGCACCCCCTACCGTGTCAGCATGCCGAGTCTCCCGCGTCCCACCACCGAACTGTCCGCCGACGAGGCCCGCCGTATCGCCCTGCGGGCCCAGGGCCTCCTCGGCGCCCCCGACCGCAGGGGCGGCGTGCGCGGCGTCCTCCGCCACCTCGGCGCGGTCCAGCTCGACACCATCTCGGTCCTCGCCCGCTCCCACGAACTCATCCCTTACGCCCGTCTGGGAGCCATAGGCCGCAAGGCGGTCGACTCGGCGTACTGGACGTCGTCGGACGGCGCCGCCCCGGCGCCCCACGCGTTCGAGTACTGGTCCCACGCCGCCTGCATCCTGCCCATCGAGGAGTGGCCCCACTTCGCCTTCCGCCGCCGCGCCTACCGCTCCCGCCCGCACTGGAACCACCCGCTCCCGGACGGGGTCTACGACCAGGTCGTCAAGCAGCTGCGCACGGAAGGCCCCCTGACCGCCACGGAGTTGGGCGGCGCGAAGAACACCAGCGAGTGGTGGGACTGGTCCGGCACGAAGGTGGCCGTGGAGCGCGCGCTGATGTACGGCGAGGTGGTGTGCGTCGAGCGCCGGGGCTGGAAGCGGGTGTACGACCTCGCCGAGCGCGCCGTCCCCCCGGAACTCCTCCACGACGACCTGGACGACGCCGAGTGCCTGCGCCGTCTCGTCCGCCTCGCCGGCCAGTCCCTCGGTGTGGGCACGCGCGCGGACATCGCGGACTACCACCGTCTCAAGGGCGAGCAGGTGGAGGCGGTGATCGCGGACTCGGGCCTGGTCCCGGTGACGGTCGAGGGCTGGGGCAAGCCGGCGTGGGCGGACCCGGAGGCACTGCGGACCCCGCCGCGCGGCCGCCACCGTACGACGCTCCTGTCGCCCTTCGATTCCCTGGTCTGGGAGCGGGCGCGGACGGAGCGGATCTTCGGCTTCACGCACCGGCTGGAGGCGTACGTCCCCAAGCCCAAGCGGATCTACGGCTACTTCGCGATGCCGGTCCTGGCCGGCGGCCGGCTGGTCGGCCGGGTGGACCCCGCGCGCGAGGGCCGCACGCTGGTCGCCAAGCAGGTCACCCTGGACGGCTCCCGGGCGGTTCCGGCAGTGGCCCAGGCCCTGCTGGAGGCGGCGGCCTGGGTGAACTGCACGAACGTACGCGTGGAGCGGGTGGACGCCCCCGCTCTGCGGGAGCCGTTGGTCCACGAGCTGGACCATGCCCTGGGCTGATGCCGGGAGCCCTCGCCCGGGGACCCGTCCCGCTAGCGGATCTCCAGGATCTTCTCCCGCATCGCGTAGACCACCGCTTCCATTCTGGAGTGCAGTTGCAGCTTCTCCAGGATGTTGCGCACATGGTTCTTCACGGTGTTCTCGGAGATGAACAGCTCCTTGGCGATGTCCCGGTTGTTCATTCCGGTGGCGACCAGCTTGAGGACCTCGAGCTCCCGGTCGGTGAGCCGCGGCGCCGGGACCAGCCGGCGCTCATCGGTCCGCTGGATCATCGACTTGAACTCGGTGAGGAGTTTGGACGCCATGGAGGGACTGATCTGCGACTGCCCGTCGGCGACGGCGCGAATGGCCGTGGCGACCTCGTCCGTGGAGATCTCCTTGAGGAGGTACCCGGTCGCGCCGGCCTTGATCGCGTCGTAGAGGTCGGCCTCCTCGTCGCTGATGGTCAGCATGATGATCTTCGCGCTGGGCGCCACCTCCTTGATGGAGGTGCACGCCTCGATCCCGCCCCGCTTGGGCATCCGCACGTCCATCAGCACGATGTCGGGCAGCAGATCGGCCGCCTTGTCGACAGCCTCCGCGCCGTCCCCGGCCTCACCGACGACCTGGATGTCCTCCTCGGCTGCGAGCACGATCTCCAGACCACGCCGGAAGAGAGCGTGGTCGTCCACGACGAGGACGCGGATGGGCTCCTTGCGTGGCGCGCCCGCCTGCGGGCCCATGCCGACGACGCCGTCGTCAGCATCCTCATCACGCATCGGTCCGAAGCTGTCCGCCATCGTTCCTCCCCCTGAAGGCTGTGGCCTGTGGTCCCGAGCCATCGCCAACCCAAGGCAACGGCCCACCGGTTGAGCCGTTGTGACCATGATTCCATGCCGAGGCGACAGTCAGGTGACAGAGCACGGAGCGAAGTGGTCGCACACCGGTGCCCCCGGGGGCGCACGGGCTCACCAGGGGCACCGGGTACAGCGATCACCGGGCGGGGTCAGCCGCCGGCCCCTCCGTCCACGGTGGCCGCCTCGGCCACCATCTGGTCGGTGCTGAGGTGGATGACACCGTAGTCGTAGGCGTGCCGGCGGTAGACGACGCTGGGTTGCTTGGTCTCGGAGTCGACGAACAGATAGAAGTCGTGCCCGACCAGCTCCATTTCATAAAGAGCCTGGTCGAGCGACATCGGGGACGCGACGTGGGTCTTCTCCCTGACGACGAGAGGGCCTTCGCCCTTCACCTCGAGGGGGCCGATCTTCTTGGTCGGCACCGCCTCCGGTTCCTCTTCCGGGACGACGTCGCCGTTGCCGTTGAGCGTCGCGGCGTCCGGGACGTGGTGGGGGACTTCGGCGGCCGAGATCCTGCGGACTCCGCGGCGGGTGTGGCGCTTGTCGTGCTGCTTGCGCAGCCGCGCCTCCAGCTTCTCCGCCGCCAGATCGAGTGCCGCGTAGGGATCGCTGGCCGCTGCCTCCGCCCGGATCACCGGACCGCGGGAGCGGAGGGTGATCTCCACCCGGTCGGAACGGTCGGCCTGTCGGGGGTTGGGCTCCTTGGACACCTCGACGTCCAGGCTGATCACCTTGCCATCGAGCTTCTGGATCTTCTCCAGCTTCAGCTTCTCGGCCACGTGCTTCCGGAACCGCTCGGGCACCTCGGTCTTGCGGCCCTTGACGACGATGTCCACGCAGAACTCCGTTCCCGGATCGCTCCGCATCCCTGGCGGAGCATCTCCCTTGTGCACCAGGCTCCGGTGAGCCCCGGAACCTCGGACTCGGTGACTTCCACCTCCTCCTCCCCCGCGGGCGAGTTCGCCACCCCACCACTACGGGTGATGAAGGAAAACCCGCAGCAGGGCACTGGAATATGAGGGGATGGCCTGCGCCTTTCCCTCACAACCGAACATATCTCGCCCGGGCTGATGTCGTCACCCTCTACCGCCGCGTACCTCCGTTCAGGCGAATTGGCCTGCTCATTACCTGCAACGACCCGACTTCGCGGTCAGTTCCAATTCGTTTCGAAGGAACCCGGCGAGGCGGCCACCACCGCCGCGCGGATCCCGTACCCGGGGCCGTACCCGGGGCTGTTCCCGGCAGCCGCCCCGTGCGGCGCGCGCATCCCGTGCGCCCGTGCCGTCCCCCACTCGCTCCTCCGTTCCCCCCTTGCTTCCCCGGCCGCGCGCGCATATACCTCGGGGTCCGCCCTCCACGGGTCCGCGAGCGCGGCCCGTACCGCACGGGCCGCCTCCGCCAGCGAGGCGCCCGTCGTCATCAGGTCGTCGACGAGCACGACCCGCCCGCCGGCCAACAACGGACCGCACCCCGCTGCCACTTCCAGCGCGCCCGCGAGATTGGCCAGTCGCCGGCCGGAGTCGAGCCCCGACTGGTCGGCCACGGTCCGCCGCTGCCGCAACACGGCCGCCACCCGGGCCGCCGTCCCGGCGCGGCGCAGTCCTCCCGCGGCCACGAGCGCGATCCGCCGCGTGGGGTCGTGTCCCCGGGCCCGCACGGCCCGCCGCGAGGAGGGCACGGGCACGAGCAGCACGGGACCCACGGGTGGCACAGGTGGCACGGGTGGCACAGGTGGCATCGGCGTGGGCAGTCGGCCGCCACCGGTCCCGGCCGCCGCCTCGCCCAGCCCCGCCCGCACGGCGCCGGCCAGAGCCGTCCCCAGCGGACCCGCGAGTGTCAGCGCGCCCCGCTCCTTGTGGGCCAGGAGCAGGGAGCGCACGGCACCCTCGTACGGCGCGGCGGCGTGCACCACGGGCAGGCCCGCCGGCTCCGGCACCGGTCGCACCCGGCGCGGCGCGGCGGCGTGGAGGGCGGCGCGGCACTCCGGGCAGAGCACCGTGCGCGGCCTCCCGCAGCCTTCGCACGCGGCCGGCAGCACCAGGTCGGTGAGGTCCTGCCACCACCCCCGCATGTCCACCACTGTGCCGGGCTCCGCGGCGGCCCGCCAGCCCTGTGGACAACGCCCGGGCACCCGCGCCACGCCGTGCCCGGGGGCGCTCACCCCGGATAGACCGGGGCCGTCCCCGCCTTGACCACCTTCTGCCACTGCGCCCCGGCAGACAGCCGTACGATCCCGTCCTCCGAGTACGCCACCAACGGCAGCCGCTCGTTCTCGGACGCCGCGATCTGCTTCACGCCCGTCAGCGACGCCGGAGGGTTGCCCGCCGGCGTGGAACCGTCGACCTGCACGTAGCGGATCTGCTCCACCCCGCCGGCCTCGCTCCCGACCAGCACGAGCCGGCTGTCACCGGCCCACGACATAGCGGTGACCTCCTCCAACTGAGGGGTCACCGAGTGCAGTCCGAGGATCGACACACTGGGCCGCCCGCCGGTCCCGCTCTCCCGCTGCACGCGCCCGATCCGCAGCGACGTCGTGCCGCCCTTCTCCACGATCAGCGCGATCCGGACCCCGTCGGCGGCCACCCGTACCGCGTCCACTCGCCCGTCGAGGCTCGGCGTGCGCACCTCCACGGGCTCGCCCGCGCCCTTCTGCAACAGGAGAAGCCGGGGGTGCCCGGGATCGCGGTCGGCCACCCACAGGTCGCCCGCGCCGTCCCAGCTCGGCGTCGTCAGCCGGTCGTCCGCCGACGCGCCCAGGCTGGTCAGCACCGCGTCCCCGAGCGAGGCGCCGGAGACCAGCGACCCGACGTACAGGTACCGCCCGTCCGCCGAGACGCCGGCCGCCTTGTCCTCGTCGCGCGAGACCGCCGCGGCGCGCAGCCTCTTGATCCCGTCGCCGAGCGCACCGGGCACCGGTTCGGGATCGTTGGAGCTGATGTTGCTGGGCAGGCGGACGAGTCGCTGCCTGCCGTCCATGAAGTACTCGTACTCGGGCCGCTTGCCCGTGCCGTGCGCGGCGATCGTCTCGGCCCGGTCCTCGTTCAGGTCGCACAGCTTCCTGCCGTTCGACCGCTGCAGCTCGACCTGGCTGACCCCCGTGGGGGTCAGGCCCTGGAGCGTGAAGAGCAGCTGCGCCGCCATCCTGGCGCACTGGGTCTGCCCGACCCGGTCGGCCTTGTCGTTCAGCGGCACCGACAGCTTGTTCTGGTCATCGGGCGAAAGGGAGGTGACGTCCTTCTTGAGCGCCGTGCCCGAGGGGAAGCTCGACGTCGCCACGGGGTCCAGCCAGCGGGTGGGGCCCTTCAGCAGCGCGCGGACCGTCGAGGTCACGGGGTCCACCTTGCTGCGCACGTACACCGGGTCCGCGACCGTGCCCAGCTGATCGCCCGCCTCCGTGGGAATGCTCGTCGCGTAGTAGTACTTATTGACCGAGAGGTAGTTGCGCTGGAAGTCGGACTTGCCCATCACCACACCCTGTGGCAGCGCGTCGATCCGCCACTGGTTGGTCTTCTTCTCCAACGTGAGGTGCACCGTCTTGCTGTACTCCCCCGAGTCCGGCGCGTACGCGTGCTGGGCGTCCACGACCGCGAGCCTGGTGCCCGTCAGCGTGTACGTGTAGGCGCCCTCGTCACCCGCCTGCCTGCCCCCGGCGGCACGGGCGGCCACGGGGTTCGGACCTTCGGAGAGCACCGTGGTGGACTGATCCGGGTTCCACGCGCGAGAGGCACCGGCGGTCAGATACTTGCGCGCCGTCTCGTACTGCGGGTCGTCACTGGTCAGCGCCTCCAGGAAGCCCTGCACGATCTCCGCGGGGACGGCGTTCTCGCGCGGCGGCATCGCGAAGACGCGCACCTGGGCGTCCTGCCGGGGCGTCGACTCGACCCCGCGAAGATCACCGCTGTCCGGCATCGATGCGCATCCGGCCAGCAGCACGGCGCCACAGCCGACGTAGGCCCCGACGCGCAGCAGCGCACGCCGTCGGCCGCCCCCCTCAGCGCCCACCGACTGCCTCCCCTTGCTCCCGCTCGTCCGGCCCGCCGCCGTCCTGTGACGGCCGCCGTGCCCTGTCGTCCTGCCGCTGTGCCCGCCCCACCTGCCGGGGTACCACGCGCGCGCCGTTGCCGGGCAGCGCGGTGGGGTCGGCCGTCGGCGTCACCGCGGCGTGCCGCGGCGTGATCGGGTCGGGCGGCGGCACCCCCTCGTGCGTGGACTGGGCGGGCACCACGGCCTGCTTCCCGGAGCCGCCCTGCGGCAGCCCGGCATCGATCAGGCCGCGATTGCGCCGCGAGTCCTTGGGCTCCAGCGGTATCGGCGAACCGCGCAGCGGCTCGTCCGCGGTTCGCGGCAGCGTCAGCCGGAACTGCGACCCGCCGCCCGGTTCGCCCCATGCCTGCAGCCAGCCGCCGTGCAGCCGGGCGTCCTCCAGGGCGATCGACAGCCCGAGGCCCGTACCGCCCGTGGTGCGCGCGCGTGCCGGGTCCGCCCGCCAGAAGCGGCTGAACACCCGGGTCGCCTCGCCGGGCTTGAGCCCCACGCCGTAGTCGCGCACGCCGACGGCGACCGCGCCGCCCGCCGCCGCGAGCTTGACCACCACGTCCTTGCCCTCGCCGTGCTCCACGGCGTTGACGACGAGGTTGCGCAGCACCCGCTCGACACGCCGGGCGTCCGCCTCGGCCACGACGGGCTGCTGGTCACCGACGACGCGTATCCGCGTGCCCTTGCGCTCGGCGAGCGGCTCGGCGCCGCTGACCACACGCCGCACGACATCGCGCAGATCGATCGGCTCGGCCTCCAGCGCCGCCGCGCCCGCGTCGAAGCGGCTGATCTCCAGCAGGTCGGCGAGCAGCGACTCGAAACGGTCCAGCTGATCGGCGAGCAGTTCCGCGGACCGCGCCGTGACCGGGTCGAAGTCCACGCGCGCCTCGTGAATGACGTCGGCCGCCATCCGCACGGTCGTCAGGGGCGTCCGCAGCTCGTGGGACACGTCCGAGACGAACCGACGCTGCATCCGCGACAGATCCTCCAACTGCTGGATCTTGAGCTGCAGGTTCTGCGCCATCTTGTTGAACGCCTCACCCAGCCGCGCGATGTCGTCCTCGCCGGTGACCTTCATGCGTTCCTGGAGTCGCCCTGCGGAGAGCCGTTCGGCGATGCCCGCAGCCATCCTCACCGGTGTGACGACCTGTCGCACCACGAGCCAGGCGATGGCGCCGAGGAGCACGACGACGAACAGCCCGGCCGTCGCGAGCGTCCCCTTCACCAGGCTGAGCGACTTCTCCTCCTGGGTGAGCGGGAAGAGGAAGTACAGCTGGTAGGGGTCCCCGTTCGGATCGTTGATCTGCTTGCCGATGATCAGCGCCGGCTGCGGCTGGCGGCTGGTGTCGGTGTAGACGATGCGGGTGTAGCTCTGGGCCACGCCCATGCCGGCGTCGAGGCGCTTGCGCAGGCCCTCGGGCACGCTCAGGCTCGGGTCCACACCGCCCGATGCGCGCGGCCCGAGGCCTCGGTTGTCATTGTCCGCGGCGGTGGTGCTGAGCGTGACCACGTCGAAGGCGCCCTGGCCACCGCTGGAGAGCGACTCGACGAGGTCGCTCATCCACCCTCTGACGTTCTGCACGGGGTTGCTGTCCGTGCCCGCGTTGTCGTCCCCGCCGCTCGCGCTGGCCGCGCTGTCGGCCTTCTGCCCGGCGACCGTGAAGCCTCCGACGGCCTGGCTCTGGGACGCCTTCACCTTGGCGTCCAGGAGACCGTTGCGCACCTGGCCGATGACCACGAAGCCCAGCAGCAGCACCACGCCGAGCGACATCAGCAGGGTTGTGACGACGATCTTGAGCTGGATGTTGCGCCGCCACAGCCGCATCACCGGCAGCAGCGGACGGCGCACCCAGCGCATGACGAGCCGGAGAACCGGGCTCCCCTGGACTCCGCCCTGGAGCAGCCCGCCCTCGAAGAACGCTTGCCATCCGGTGCCCGTCGTCCGCAGCCCGACAGGCCGCCCCGGACGCGCCCCGGGCCGGCCGGGCGCCGAAGCGGCACCGTCCCGGGCCACGTCAGCTGGGTCCGGCCTTGTAACCGACGCCACGGACGGTCACGACGATCTCCGGGCGCTCCGGGTCCTTCTCCACCTTGGACCGCAGCCGCTGGACGTGGACATTGACGAGGCGGGTGTCCGCGGCGTGGCGGTAGCCCCAGACCTGCTCCAGCAGCACCTCGCGGGTGAACACCTGCCACGGCTTGCGCGCCAGCGCCACCAGCAGGTCGAACTCGAGCGGTGTCAGCGCGATCGACTGCCCGTCCCGCTTCACGGAGTGACCGGCCACGT
This sequence comes from Streptomyces caeni, assembly GCF_042678285.1. Lineage (NCBI taxonomy): Bacteria > Bacillati > Actinomycetota > Actinomycetes > Kitasatosporales > Streptomycetaceae > Streptomyces > Streptomyces caeni. Next base: position 7,364 of record NZ_JBHUDX010000034.1, on the reverse strand, counting down.
CGATGACGAGATCGCCGATGGCAAGCTGCTCGGGCGCCGGCTCCTCCGACCTCCGCAGCCGTGCCCGGATGCGGGCCACGAGCTCCTTCGGCTTGAACGGCTTCACGATGTAGTCGTCCGCGCCCGACTCCAGGCCCACCACCACGTCCACGGTGTCGCTCTTGGCCGTCAGCATCACGATCGGCACGCCGGACTCCGCCCTGATCAGGCGGCACACCTCTATGCCGTCCCGGCCGGGCAGCATCAGGTCGAGCAGCACCAGGTCGGGCTTGGTCTCGCGGAAGGCGGCCAGCGCCCTGTCGCCGTCGGCTACGAAAGACGGCTCAAAACCTTCTCCACGCAACACGATGCCGAGCATCTCGGCCAGTGCGGTGTCGTCGTCGACGACAAGGACTCGTCCCTTCATAAACGACATCATCCCATTAACTAAATCGTTACCTGGCGTGACCTGTCACACAGCGCGGCGAGAGCCCCCGCTGTCACGGGCGAGGCGACCCCCTCCTCGGTGACGATCGCCGTC
>NZ_JBHUDX010000034.1:0-6804 GCF_042678285.1 Streptomyces caeni | reverse complement strand
GGGTTCCCAGGGGTGCCACCGGTATCCCGCCTCCCGCTTCCGCTCCTCCCCCCAGCACCGGCGCCCGGGGTGCCGTCACCTCCGTCACCTCGTGGCCGGGCCGCTGCTCGACCTCGATGGACGCCCCGTCCGGTGTGTTCGGATCCACCGTCGTCACCGGCGCCACCACGATGAACGGCACATGGTGGTACCTGGCCAGCACCGCGAGCGGATAGCTCCCCACCTTGTTCGCCACCGAGCCGTCGGCCGCGATCCGGTCCGCCCCGATCAGGACCGCGTCCACCTCGCCGGCGGCGAACAGGGAGCCCGCCGCGTTGTCCGTGAGCAGCGTGTACGCCATCCCGTTGCGGGCCGCCTCGTACGCCGTCAACCGAGCACCCTGCAGCAACGGCCGCGTCTCGTCCACCCACAGCCTGCGCAGCCGCCCCACCCGGTGCGCCGCGAGCGCCACCGCGAACGCCGTGCCCTCCCCACCGGACACCAGCGCCCCGGTGTTGCAGTGCGTCAGCACCCGGTGCCCACCGCCGGGCAGCAGCTCGTCCAGCAGTGCGAGACCGTGCCGCGCCATCCGGGCGCTGGCCTCGGCGTCCTCCCGGTGCAGTTCCCGCGCCGCAACGAGCGCCGCCTCAGCGGCCTGCCGCTGATCACCGCCGTCGGCGAGCGCGGCCCGGTACGCGGCCCGGGCCCTGCGCACGCCCACGGCCAGGTTCACCGCGGTGGGCCGGGCTCCCTCGAGAGCGGCTGCCGCCTCCTCCACCTCGAAGCCGCGCAGGGCGGCGAGCGCGACGCCGTACGCGCCGGCGATCCCGAGGAGCGGCGCCCCGCGCACGGCCAGGGTGCGGATCGCGTCCACCAGCGCGGGCGCGTCCGTGCACACGAGCTCGACCTCCTCGGCCGGTAGCCTCCTCTGGTCGAGAAGGACCAGCACGGGCCCTTCGGGCGGTTCGTCCCAGCGGATGACGGGTATCCCCGCCGACTGGTTACCCTCGCCGGATTGCGCGTACTGATCAGCCATGCGGTCAGTCTGCCCTCTACCGGGCCGACAATTGAAGGCGTGCAGCCCGCACCACCCCCGGTCTCCCGGCGCACGCAGCGTGGCACGATGGCTGCCAACTCGCCGCCGCGCCCGCGGACGGGCACCGTGAAGGAGCGATGATGAACGACACTCCGGGCTGGGCCTCGCCCGGATCTGCCCCCTCCGACGGGCAGCAGCCGGGCACCTCCGGCGCGCAGTCCCCGGAGCAGCCCTCGGACCAGGGCAGTGCCCGTCAGCCGCAGCCGCCGACCACATGGTCCAAGGAGCAGCCCCCGCCCGGGCAGTGGACCGCTCCTCTCCCCCAGGACCCCCGCCAGGCCCCGCCACCGCCACCGCCTCCACCAGGCCCGGGCTGGGGCGGCGGCCGTCCTCCCGCCGGCCCGGGCGGATACGGAGGCCGCGGCTGGGGCGGCCCCGGTCAGGGCTTCGGCGGCTCCTCGGGCTGGGGCGGCTGGGGCCCGCCACCCGCCGCGAAGCCCGGCGTGATCCCGCTGCGCCCGCTCGGCGTCGGTGAGATCCTCGACGGCGCCGTCTCCACCATGCGCGCCCACTGGCGCACGGTCCTCGGCATCTCGCTCGTAGTCGCGGTCTTCACGGAGATCTCCGCCATCCTGCTCCAGGGGTTCGCCCTCGACGACAGCGCCAGTACACAAACCCTCAACGACCCCAGTGCCTCCGCGCGCGAGGTGGGCCGCGCCCTGGGCGACGTGACGCTGAGCACCGGTGCCATCTCCCTGGTCGTCCTGCTGGGAACCATCGTGGTGACGGGTCTGCTCACGACCGTCACCAGTCGGGCTGTCCTCGGCAGGCCGGTGAGCGCCGCCGAGGCGTGGCGCGACGCCCGCCCTCAGATGGCGAAGCTGTTCGCCCTCACGTTCCTGCTGGTGCTGATGGGGGCCGCGATCGTGGTCGGCGGGACGCTCCCCGGCATCCTCATCGCCGTGGCCGGCTCGCCCGGCGCGGGTGCCCCGCTGGCGGTCCTCGGCGGTCTCGGCGGCGTCGTCGTCGCCCTGTGGCTCCTGGTCCGCTTCTCGCTCGCCTCGCCCGCGCTGATGCTGGAGAAGCAGGGCATCGGCGCATCCATGAGGCGCTCCGCCAAGCTGGTGCGCGGCTCGTGGTGGCGGGTCTTCGGCATCCGGGCGCTCGCGCAGGTCATCGCGGTCATCATCGGGTGGATCATCGTGATCCCCTTCGCCGTCCTCGCCGGAGCGTTCAGCGACGGCGGCCTCGGCAGCCTCGTCAACGGCACCGGCAGCCCCGGCTGGACGTTCCTCATCGTCAGCGGGATCGGCTCGGTGATCGCACGCATGCTCACCTTCCCCGTCACCGCCGGCGTGACCGTGCTGCTCTACATCGACCAGCGCATCCGCCGTGAGGCCCTCGACCTCGATCTGGCGCGCGCCGCCGGCGTCCCGGGCCACGGCTCCGACGGCCACGGCACTGTCCCGGGGAGCTGATGCGATGAGCCTGGCGGGGGGAGTACTGAGAGTCGTACCGGTGCTGTGGCACTCGGGCGACGAACCACCGGTGACCGTCTCACGCGATCCCGCCCGGGAGGCGGCCCGGCGTGAGCTGTCCAAGCAGATGTACCACGAGAACGACCCGAGCCCGCTGCAGCGTGCCCTGAACGCCTTCTGGAACTGGGTCGACGGGCTCTTCGGCGCGGCATCGGGCGCGATGCCCGGCGGCTGGGTCGGCCTCCTCGTCATCGTGCTGGTGGTACTGGCGCTCGTCGGTGCCCTGTGGTGGCGCCTCGGCACCCCGCACCGGATGGCCACCTCGTCCGCGGCGCTCTTCGACGACCGCCCGCGCAGCGCCGCCGAACACCGCGCGGCCGCCGAGGCGCACGCCGCCCAGGGCCACTGGAACCAAGCCGTCCAGGAACGCATGCGCGCCGTCGTCCGCTCCCTGGAGGAGCGCGCCCTCCTCGACGTACGCCCCGGCCGCACAGCGGACGAGGCCGCCTCCGAAGCCGGCCGTACCCTGCCCGGCCACGCGGACCGGCTGCGCTCCGCCGCCCGGGACTTCGACGACGTCACATACGGCGGCCGGGCCGCTGGCGAGGGAACGTACCGCCGGCTCGCCGCGCTCGACGACGACCTGGAGCGCGCCAGGCCGCAGCTGACCGGCAGCGCCCGCGCCACGGCCCACGACCCGCACCAGGGAGCCGCCGGATGACCGCCGAGGCCACGCGTCCCGAGTCCACGTCGGCCTCGCCCACCGCGCGCCAGGCGTGGACCCGGGCACGAGGTGTCGTACTGGGCGTCGTGCTCCTCCTGATAGGCGCGGTCGCGATCGCAGTGATCCGATCCGGCGCCCAGCACGGGCGCCTCGACCCGCGCTCCGCCGACCCGTACGGCAGCCGGGCCGTCACCAAGCTCCTCGCCGACCGGGGTGTGTCCACGCGCGTGGTCACCACCCTCGACGAGGCACGCACGTCGACAGGCACGGACACCACGCTCCTGATCGCCGTACCCGATCTGCTGACCCGCGGCCAGCAGAACCTGGTGCACGAGGCGACGCAGGACTCCGGCGGCCGGACCGTCCTGGTCGCGCCCCGCGCGTCGCTCGGCGTCCTCGCCCACGGGGTGTCGGCCGACCCCTCCATCAGCTACGACTCGCTGCTGGCCCCCTCCTGCGCACTGCCCGCGGCCCGTCGAGCGGGCAGCGCCGACACCGGTGGAATCCGCTACCTCACGAGCGACACCCGCGCCGACACCTGCTACCCCAGTGACGGCCTGCCCACCCTGCTGCGTCTCCCGGCCGCTTCCGGACCCGGCGACACCGTCGTCCTCGGCGCGCCCGACATCCTGTACAACGACCGCCTCGACGAGCACGGCAACGCGTCGCTCGCCCTGCAACTGCTCGGTTCCCGCTCCCACCTGGTCTGGTACCTCCCCTCGCTCTCCGACGCCACGGCCACCGACTCGGGGCAGGGCCTGTTCGACCTGCTTCCCTCCGGCTGGCTCTGGGGCACCCTGCAGCTCTTCATCGCCGCCGCCCTGGCGGCCCTGTGGCGGGCACGCCGTCTCGGCCCTCTCGTACCGGAGAAACTCCCCGTCGCGATCCGCGCCTCCGAAACCGTCGAAGGCCGCGCCCGCCTCTACCGCAAGGCCGCCGCACGCGATCGCGCCGCTGCCGCTCTTCGTACCGCCACCCGCACGCGCCTCGCCCCTCTCGTGGGCATTCCCGCCGCTCAGGCGCACGCGTCCGAGGCCCTGCTCCCCGCGCTGTCCGCCCACCTCCGCGCCGACGGACAGTCCCTGCACACCCTCCTCTTCGGCCCGCCGCCCGGCGACGACGCGGCCCTGATCGCCCTCGCCGACCAACTCGACGCCCTCGAAAGAGAGGTACGCCGTCCATGATGGACCCGACCACTGACAACGCCGGGCACACCGGGGATCCAGGCGCCGCCCGCGCCTCCCTGGAAGCTCTGCGCGCCGAGATCGCCAAAGCCGTGGTCGGCCAGGACCCCGCCGTGACCGGCCTCGTCGTCGCCCTCCTGTGCCGCGGACACGTCCTGCTGGAAGGTGTCCCCGGGGTCGCCAAGACGCTGCTGGTCCGCGCCCTCGCGTCCGCTCTCGAACTCGACACGAAACGCGTCCAGTTCACCCCCGACCTGATGCCCAGCGACGTCACGGGCTCCCTCGTCTACGACGCCCGGACCGCCGAGTTCTCCTTCCAGCCCGGCCCGGTCTTCACCAACCTGCTCCTCGCGGACGAGATCAACCGCACCCCGCCCAAGACGCAGTCGTCCCTCCTCGAAGCCATGGAGGAGCGTCAGGTCACCGTCGACGGCACCCCGCGCCCGCTTCCCGAGCCGTTCCTGGTGGCGGCCACGCAGAACCCGGTCGAATACGAGGGCACCTACCCCCTCCCCGAAGCCCAACTGGACCGTTTCCTGCTCAAACTGACGATCCCTCTCCCATCCCGTCAGGACGAGATCGACGTCCTCACCCGGCACGCCGGGGGCTTCAATCCGCGCGACCTGCGCGCCGCCGGCGTACGCCCGGCGGCAGGCCCCGCCGACCTCGAAGCCGCGCGCGCCGCCGTCGCCAAGACGACGGTCTCCCCCGAGATCACCGGCTATGTCGTGGACATCTGCCGCGCCACCCGCGAATCCCCGTCCCTCACGCTCGGTGTGTCACCACGCGGCGCCACGGCCCTGCTCGCCACGGCCCGCGCCTGGGCGTGGCTGACCGGCCGGGACTACGTCATCCCCGACGATGTGAAGGCGCTCGCTCTTCCAACGCTCCGTCACCGTGTCCATCTCCGCCCCGAGGCGGAGATGGAGGGCGTGACCGCCGACTCCGTCATCAACGCGGTCCTCACCCACGTCCCCGTGCCCCGCTGATGGCGCTCACCGGACGCGCCGCGCTCCTCGCGGCACTCGGCACCCTCCCGATCGGCATCTGGGAACCTGGTTGGACGGGCGTCCTCGCCGTCAACGGCACGCTCGCCCTGGCCTGCGCCTGCGACTTCGCGCTCGCGGCACCCGTACGCCGGCTGGGCCTGACCCGCTCCGGGGACACCTCCGTGCGCCTGGGTGAAACGGCCGACGTGACACTGACGGTCACCAACCCTTCCGGACGCCCTCTGCGGGCCCACCTCCGCGATGCCTGGCCGCCGAGCAGTTGGCTGCCCGGCACCGAAGCAGCGGCGTCACGGAACCGTCTGACGGTCCCTCCGGGCGAACGCCGCCGTCTGACGACGCGTCTGCGCCCCACCCGTCGCGGCGACCGCCACGCCGACCGCGTCACGATCCGTTCCTACGGCCCGCTCGGACTCTTCTCCCGTCAGGGCACCCACGAGGTCCCGTGGACGGTACGGGTGCTGCCCGCCTTCACCAGCCGCAAACACCTTCCCTCCAAGCTGGCCCGCCTTCGCGAACTCGACGGCCGCACCAGCGTGCTCACCCGCGGTGAGGGCACGGAGTTCGACAGTCTGCGCGACTACGTCCCCGGGGACGACACGCGGTCCATCGACTGGCGTGCGACGGCCCGCCAGAGCCGGGTCGCCGTGCGCACCTGGCGCCCCGAACGGGACCGCCACATCCTCATCGTCCTGGACACGGGCCGCACCTCGGCCGGACGGGTCGGCGACGCACCGCGCCTGGACGCGTCCATGGACGCGGCACTCCTGCTCGCTGCCCTGGCCTCCCGGGCCGGCGACCGCGTGGACCTGCTCGCCTACGACCGCCGGGTACGCGCCCTGGTCCAGGGCCGCGCCGCCCGCGAAGTCCTGCCCTCGCTGGTCGACGCGATGGCGACGCTGGAGCCGGAACTCATCGAGACGGATGCCCGCGGTCTCACGGCCACCGCACTGCGCACGGCACCACGCAGGTCCTTGATCGTGTTGCTGACCACCCTGGACGCGGCCCCCGTCGAGGAGGGCCTCCTTCCCGTGCTGTCACGCCTCACCCAGCGTCACACGGTGCTGCTGGCCTCCGTGGGGGACCCGTACATCGCCCGCATGGCGACCGCCCGAGGCACCACCGATGCGGTGTACGACGCTGCCGCGGCCGCTCAGGCCCAGGCGGAACGCACACGCACGGCCGAGCAACTGCGCCGCCACGGGGTCACGGTCGTGGACGCGACACCGGAGGACTTGGCACCGGCCCTGGCGGACGCGTATCTGGCGCTGAAAGCGGCGGGCCGGCTCTGATCAGTGCGGGAGGGGGGCCGACCGCCCCCTGAACGCAGAAAACCCCGCACCATGAGGTGCGGGGTTCTCCCACAATTAGTTCGGCGGCGTCCTACTCTCCCACA